>DASZUZ010000679.1:0-3427 GCA_035547415.1 Bryobacteraceae bacterium
AAGAGGCTCAAGGAGAAACTGGAAGAGGCTGTCCGGGAGACCGGGTCCCTCGAGAGAATCAAAGACCATATTGTCATCACCGTAACCGGCGAGGGACTGCGGATCGAGCTGATCGAAGGGGAACAAGGGACGTTCTTCGAATCCGGCAGTTCGGCGCCGACGGCTTATGGACAGGAATTGCTGCAGACTCTGGCGGAGGAGATCGGCAAGCTGCCAAACAAAGTAACGATGGAAGGTCACACGGATTCGCGCCCGTATACCGGACGGGCGGGTTATTCGAATTGGGAGCTTTCCGCGGACCGTGCCAATGCCGCGCGGAGGTGGATGCAGGAGCACGGGATGAGAGAAGATCAGGTCGTGCAGGTGCGGGGGTTTGCGGACCAGAGCCCTCGGGATCCGACGCAACCCGAGAGCGCCACCAATCGACGCGTCACCCTGATTATCCAGTATCAGAAGGCGCCATCGGGCGACCTGAAGGTGGAAGCGGCCAGGCCATCGCCGGTCCCGGCGGTGCCCGCATCGAAGAAGTAGCATCGGGTCCGGCCTGGCGGGCGTGCGGGCGCACATTGAGATAATGCCAGTTGGCGCATGGGTTCTCTGGTTTTCTGCTACGCCTCTGAAGACGCCGCCGTGGTCCGGGAACTGGCGGACTATATCGAGCAGAATCTGGCGTTTACGGTATCACTTGACGAGTGCGTCGTGCGGCCGGGTTTCGATCTCGTCGACGCGGCTGAACGCGCCCTTTCCGCCGAGGTGGCGCTGGTCGTGCTGTCCCCGGCATCGGTTCCGGCCACGTGGAAGCGGGACAAGTGGGAACCGGTCTTCTTCAAGGAGCGCGCGGAACTCGGAAGTCAGTTAGCGTTCCTCCTCGTCGGGGAATGCCGCTTTCCGGAGTTGTTTCGGAAGCAGCGATTCTTCGATCTCTCGGACGGCCTGGTGCCCATCGCCCGAAGGCTCAAACATTGGTTACTCCGGCCCATCGGACCGGCAGACCGCGAACCCGGACTGCCATCCCTTCTTTCCGACCTGAGAGTCTCGATCGCCGACCGGCCCGGGAATGCCTTCGATATCCCGTACGAGGACGCGCGCCAGTTCGCCGCAGCCTGTGAAGCCGATTTCGAACGAGTACTGCGATTCAACTTTCAGGACCGCAGCCGTCCCGGCATGATCGGCGACATTGGACACGCGCTTGGCCTGCAGCTTCCGGGAACAGTCGGGGAGAATCGGGCCACTCTGGTCCGGCACTGCGCGGAGCATCGATATCTGTTCCTGTTTGAGCGGCTCCGCACGGAAGATCGTGAGCTCGTCGATTTCGGCGGCCGGACTTCGATTATCTTCAGCGCTGACGCTCCGGAACGCGCGCGGCATTCACCTGACGAGATCGCCGCCGCATACTTCACCGCGCCGCGCGATGAAGAGACGTGCATGAAGCTGCTCGGTTCGGCGTGTTCATATATGGCCGAACTCCTCGGGCCGGATTTCGATGCCGGATTGCGCCTCGGATGGGGCCTTGTGACCGTGCTTCGATCCGCTCACCGGTTCGCGGAGACGATCGAGGTTCTCGCGGCCATGGAAAAGGCCGCTCGGGATCGCGGTGACGCATGGGCACTCCACAAGATCGAACGCGAACAGTCGTGGGTGAGCGACGATTCGAGCCCGGATGGCACGGTGTGTATCCTGCCCACGGCAGCGCCCGATCTCGCTCAGCTCAGCCTCTTCAATTAGCCCGGTCCGAACTTCAGGCCCGGCCCTTCGGGATGATTGCCGCCGACTGCGGACTGGCAGCGGTCGGGAAAACGGTGAACAGGGGCTTCGTTTTGACTTTATGGTCGAGTACCGTGCTCAGCCGAACCACCGCTACATCCCCACTGTCGCGGTTGATGACAAGCGCGTAATCCTGGTCGGGCGTCAACAGGACCTCCCCGGGATTGCCACCGACATGAACCGATGCGGCGAGACGGCGCGTGTCGATGTCGAAGATCGTCAGATCGCCGCTTCCCGGATTGGTCACGAAGAGCAGATTCTGGCCGCCGATCACACCGGTTGCAAGTCCAAACGGCGTTCGTCCGGCAACTATCGTCTGGTCGACCTCACTTTGATAGGGGCTGACGATCACGATAGAATCCTCTCCCTCCCCGGTGACGAACATCTGGCCACCGTTGTCGTTCGAAGTAAAACAGAACCGCGCCGGAACCAGAGCCAGGGGCAAACGGGCCAGCAATTGACCCGAGGCGGCATCGACGGTCATCATCTGCTTCCCGGACGCGGCGCCCAGGAGAATCGACTTCCCATCGGGCCGGAATCGAACCACTTTGCACGGCATGCCAAGAGGGGTCGCACCGAGTACCTTCCCCTCGCTCAGCGAAGCGCGCACGAGCGAGCCGCGCGCGGTTGAAACGGCAACCAGGTCTTTTGCCGCGTCAAGGGCAATCGGCTGATCGTCCAAAGGAAGCCGAGTGACGACACGCCGGGAGGCAGGATCAATCGAAAGGATCGCCGCCGGCTGGTCAGTGACAACGACGATGCGATCTCCTCCCGGCGTAACCGCACAGCCGACGATGACTCCCGCCAACTGAATCCGGCCCGTTACACGAAGCCCTTGCGGGTCGATCTCGCAAAGGGCACGCGCCTCGGGGCATGAGACGAACACTCTCCCCCCCGCCTGAAGAACCTGACCGGGCTTGTCCGGAAGCGGGATGGTTGTCACGCGGTGGAAACTCGCAAGATCGGCCACTCCGATACCCCGATCGGTCGCGCTTGCGACGAACAGCCAGCCGGATGAACGGGGGGCAAGCTGTCGTCCGCAACCGATGAGAAACGGCGCCGCCAGAACGGTGCGGCGTGTCATTTTTACCATCCGTAACGCTCTTCGGTCCAGGGGTTACCCCGCATGTGATACCCGTTGCTTTCCCAGAAACCAGCTTTATCTGCCGGCAACAGCTCAATCCCGGAGAGCCACTTGGCGCTCTTCCAGGCGTACAGATGAGGCACAATCAGCCGCGCCGGGCCACCGTGTTCCGTCGAGATCGGCTCCCCGTCGTGAGTGAGCGCGACGAGCGCGTCTTCCGCGAGGAAATCGTCCAGAGGAAGATTGGTCGTGAAGCCGCGGTCGTAACCGTGGGCGATTACGAATCGGGCGTTGTCGCTGACCCCGCCGGCACGAGCGATCAACTCCGCAGTCGACACGCCCTCCCATACATTTCCCAGGCGGCTCCAGCGCGTGACGCAGTGGAAATCAGAAAACACTTTGACACGCGGCAGTCCCTGAAACTCCCGCCAGTTCCAGTCGACAGGCTGGCTCACCAGTCCAAAAATTCGAAGGCGCCATGTGGAAAGATCGATGTCCGGGGGCCCGCTCGCATCCAGCACCGGCCACTTCTTCGTTCTCGACTGGCCGGGCGGGATCCGGTTTGCGCGGCGTGTGTCC
>DASZUZ010000680.1:0-11733 GCA_035547415.1 Bryobacteraceae bacterium
GCAGCCGCTCTGCCGGAAGAATTCCGCGGACGATCTCTGCAGGATCGCCAGAGCGCCGGCGACCGACTGAGAAGGTGTTCGCGCCCCGCCGGCTTTGCGGGCCGGAGGCGTAAACGGATCGCCGTTTCGCGCCCCGGCGGATTTCAAAAGCGCGATCGTTTCGCGGTTGCCGAACTTCGAAGCCCAATCGAGCGCGGTCTCGCCCATGTTGCTCTTCACGTTCACGTCCGCGCCCGCAGCGATCAGGCGTTTTGCGACGGCGATGTCCTGCGTTTCGGAAGCGACCGCGAACATCAGGGCGGTCATGTTGCGGGAATCCTTGTCGTTGACGTTCGCGCCGGCATCCAGAAGCGCGCCGATCAGCGGGGCGGGGCAGTACGGCGCGGCGAACATCAGTGAGTTCACGTGGATGATCTGGATTTTGCCGAACTTTACCTCGCCCGCGAACGTGTTGGCCGCGTTGACCCTGGCGCCCTTCGCGAGCAGCAGACGCACCGCGTTGAGGTTGCAGTTGGTGGCGCTGTTGATCAGAGGCGTGGAGCCACCGGCGTCCGCCCCGTCGGCGTGAGCCCCCTTTGCAAGGAGCAGCCGTATGGCATCGATATCGTTCGCCCAGGTGGCGAGGAGCAGCGCGGTTTCGCCCTGATTGTCCGCCGCATTGACATCGGCGCCTTTCGCGAGCAGCAGGCGCACGGTTTCCGAGCAGCCGTCGCAGGTGGCGGCGACCAGAAGCGGGGTGCGGCCATTCTTCGAGCGAGCGTTGACGTCGGCTCCCTTCGCGATGAGCAGACGGGCTTTCGCCGGATCGTTCGCCGCCCAGAGCAGCGCGGTGGCGTCGAAATCGTTCTTCGCGTTGGGGTTTGCTCCGCGCTTCAGCAATAACTCCACGCCTTCGGCGCTGCCGTAAGCCGCCGCGTACATCAGGGGCGTGTTGCCGTGAGCGTCCCGGGTCTCGATGGCGGCGCCTTTGGACAGGCGATCTTCGAGCGCGGGGAGATTGTTGTTCCGGATCAGCGGAAAAAGCGGATCCGCGGAATTCTGCGCGCACGCGGCCGCAGTCCAGAGAATCGCCGCGCCAAAGAAAATCCCCTTCATAGGCATCACCCCTCCAGTGATCCCAGTGAGTATACAGAAGAATTCGTTACAGAGAAATCGGCAGGGGGATATGCCCGGAGCCTCGGTCTCCGGTATAGTCGATGACGATGGCGGTGCCGTTTATGAATCGAAGAAATCTGTTGAAGACCCTTCCGGCTCTTGCGGCCGTGTCGCGGATCGAGGCGCAATCCGGCTTCAAAGGGCGGCTTCGGCCCGGGCTGGTGGCCTATTCTTATCGCGATCAGCTTCAGTCGAAGAAGCTCAGTTACGAGGACCTGATCCGGAGGGTCGCGGATTTCGGACTCGAAGGACTCGATACCACCGTCTACTGGTTTCCCGATACTTCGAATGCTTACCTCGCGTCGCTGCGGCGCACGGCCTACAGGAATGCCGTATCGCTTTACAGCGTCGCGGTGCGGGTCCGCCTCTGCCAGCCGACGCCCGAACTGCGCCAGGCTGAAGTCGAATCGGCGAAGAAGTGGGTCGACGTGGCGGAGAGGCTGGGTGCGACGCATGTCCGCGTCTTCGGCGGCGCGGTTCCGAAGGGCGCAAGCGAGGCGCAGGCGATCGATTGGGCCGTGGAGACCCTGAAACGCGCGGTCGAGTATTCCGGCAGCAAAGGCATCCTGATCGGGGTCGAAGACGACGGCGGGCTGACGACGAACGCCGGACCGACCATCGAGATCGTGAAGCGCACCGATTCGCCCTGGGCGGGCATGAATCTGGATACGGGCAATTTCCCGAAAGACGGCTACGCACAGGTGGAACAGGCGATTCCGTACGCCGTGAGCACCCACTTTAAAACGCTGATCTCGACGCCGGACGGCAAGAAAGAAAAAGCGGACTGGGATCGCCTCTGCGGCATGTTCGCCAAAGCCGGCTATCGCGGTTTTGTATCGTTGGAATACGAGGAAAAAGAACCGGAAGCGGCCGTACCGGCGCTCGCTCCGGAACTGATTCGCTGCGCCCGTAAGTATTCCGCCTGATTGTTATATACTGACCCATTCGTCATGCTGCCCGATTATCTGAGGAAAGCTTCTCCGAACCCTGCGTCGAACCGCGCGCCGTGGTACTCGAACACCGCGCCGACGTACGCCGGCATATTTTTGTGGATCGCGTTTTATCAGCAGATGGCCGCCGGCACGCTGACTGCCGCCGGACTTGGCTTCTGCCTGTTCGCCCTCCTGGTAGCGGGCGTTCTCTGCTACGCGCTCTACTACCGCGTGCCCGCCATGCTCGGGATGCAAACCGGGTATCCGCTGTACGTCGTCGGGAGTTCGACCTTCGGCACCAAAGGCGGTTACCTGATGCCGGGCATTCTGATGGGCCTGCTGCAGATCGGGTGGTTTGCGGTCGGCACGTTCCTTTCCGCCGACTTCATTCTGAAAGGGATCGGGATGAAATCCGCGCCGGGAACTCCTGCATTTATCCTGACGGGCACGGTGTGGGGTCTGACCATGGCGTTCATCGGCGCCAAGGGCGTGCAGTACGTTTCGAAGGTTGCTCTTTATCTGAATGCGATTCCGCTGGTGATGCTGCTGATCGTGCTGGCGCAGACGGCGGGAGGCATCGGCAAGTACGAGGTTCCGGCGGGCCAGACGAATCTGTTCGGCGCGTTCACGACGATGCTGGCGGCAGTGATCGGGTTCTTCGCGACCGCGGGCGCGGCGGGAACGGACTTCGGGATGAACTCGCGCGACGAGTCGGACGTGCGCAAAGGCGGACTGGTTGGAGTGATGCTGGCGGTGCTTGTGGCCGGCGGGCTGCCGCTGATGGCCATTGCGGGCGCGCACGGACTCGGTCTGACGCAGGGCTTCGTTTATGACGACGTGATTCAGGGGATCGGCGGGCCGATCGGTTCCGCGATGTTCCTGCTGTTTGCGATCGCTTCGATTCCGGCTTCGTGTTTTTGCGCGTTTATCGCGGGCAACAGCCTGGCGACGATGATCCCCGGGATACCGCGCGTGACGTCGTCCATGATCGCGGGCGCGATCGGGATCGTGCTGGCCGTGACCGGCGTGGCGGCGAACCTGGTTTCGTTCTTTACGATCGTGGGGGCGTCGTTCGGTCCGATTGTGGGCGCGATGGCGGCGGATTATATTCTGTCTGGCAAGCGATGGGCCGGGCCGCGGGAAGGCGTCAATATGGCGGGATACCTGGCGTGGGCGGTCGGGTTTATCGTCGGAATTCTTCCGTTCCTGCCGTTGCCGGCGGATATCAAGCCCTATACGCAGCCAGCGGGGTTGTATGGATTGATTGCCGGGTTTGTGGTTTATTATGCGGCGGCGAAGGCCGGGATGGAGCCGAAGGTTGTCGCGTTGCCGGCCGCGAAAGCGGCGTAGAGTATGTGGGGCAGGGCTTCGGCGGGTTACACGGCGTTTCGGTGAGGTTGATTGCGCTTTAAAAACTCAGGCTCACGGCAGGCTCAGATGTCAGGGTTCAGGACACCGAGACTGAGTCTTGGAAACGGTAGCGGGTCAGGTGAATTTTAACGTTCTTGCCTTCCGGGACGGACTTGGGATACCGCAGGCGTAATGCCGGATCGCTCAAAACCCGCTCCGGCGATCCGAATCAACTTGCCTACAACGTGTTTCTGGAACCCATCGGGGAACGCCGAAGACGGAAGCAAAGCAGAAGAAACCCGTCGATCCAGCCCAAAAAACATCACGCGGGCGTGGGCTTGGCGTAAGCCCTCCCGGTGGCCTGACGGGTGGTGGGTGCGGCATGGGCACCAAGACTCAGCCCCAAGAAGCGTTCGCAGATTGGAGCGAAGGCTGCGACATAGCGTTGGGCAGTGGTGGTAGTAGTGGTTTCAGGCTTCTTGCGGATCAAACAGTGATAACTGTTCAGGATCGTAATGTACGGGGCCAATTTCAGGAAGATCGATGCTCGACTCTTGGCAACGCCGAAAAAAGTCCAAGACTGTGCATCCGACTATTACATTACGACTGTCATCTATTCGGTAGATGTCACCACAGGTTGATTCAATTTGATGAAACTGGGGACCCCTCATGGCGCGTTCGAATGCAAGGTACAGGGTGTCCGTTGTGGCGTCATAAGATAACGTCATTTTTGGCTTCCCTTCTTCTTCGAATACAATACCTTTCCGATGTTCGGCTTGGGATACCGTCGAATGTCACGGTCGTAAGCAGTCGTTAATGTACCCCTTGTGTTGCCCAGTGTATATTTCGGATCGTCATAATTAACAACCACGGGGAGGTCTCGGCCATATGGTCCCGTTCCGGTTGTTTCAAAAATTGCGGCTGCATCATGCAGGGTACTCTCCATGACTATGTCAGGGTTTTCGATTGTCTCGTACACCATGCTCTCATAGCCAGCGATGTCGGGATGCTTCACTGTTTCAATCAACTGCCACGTTGACGTGAAACAAAACACAGGATTTGAGAACACATCCTTAACTTCTCGTCTCACATCTGCCTTCCCCGGCATTGCAGTCGCCTGCACGATCAGGGGGTATTGAGTGCTCTTGGGAGGCATTGTTGCCGTGTCGGGGCCGGTGGGCTTCTACTTCTGCGAAGGATTCAACGATGCCGTAAGCACGGCTTGCGCCTGTTCGGCTTGCTGTCTGGAAGCAGCCATGAGGCGTTCCGCATTAGCGGTGACGATTTGCACCAGGTTCAAGAAACTGGGCACCGGCATTACGACATTTGCGCGCCTGACATTGCGAACGGCATTCCCCGTCTCAACGACCACCTCATTGAAGGCAATTCGAACGTCAATGTGATTCATTGAGAGCATCTCGATGGTGTTTGCATACACACTCGGCACTTCGCCTGCATTGTCTGCTGGAGGAATGTTCAGACCGCTTTCCGCCAGTCCGTTCTGAATCTTCGAGTTTTTGGCCATTGCCCGCCAATTATGTCAGGAATATAACGCTCGGGTCAATTCCCCCCGCCGCAATCCCCCCGCCGCAAGCCAACTTGGTTGCTCGGATGTGAGAGTGCACCTCGCAAGCCGCCACTGGGTCCGTACCGGAAAGCATCACAGCCCAGCCAAACGCGAGTTGCCTAATTTTTCTATTCCCCTCCGTGGAGCCGAATAACCGTTCATCCAATTTCGTGTCAGAACACAGTACGACTCGAGGATTATCTTCTTGTTCTGCAAGTCACAGCTATACAGACCATCACCCGGCCCGGCGCTTCCTTTCCGTTTGGAACCGAATAACGCTTGCGTTTGAGCGGTTGGGGGCGGAGGTTGCCGCAGTGGAGCAGGCGAGGTCGGATTATGCGACTCAAGTCAAGCCCGCCTTTCTGCAAACTGATCCACTACCCGGAAATAAAAACCCGGCGTTCCGCTAATTCGCGGTATCCCTGCTGAACTTCCTCTTCGGCGCTTTCGGCGCTTTCACTTTGTGCTTCTTTGCTTTTGCAGTGTGAACCTTCGTCTTTGCCTCCATGGGTACAATCGCGAAGGTCAGGGCCAGAGCCAGAGCTAAGCAGCGCATATGTTTGACCTATCTTAGCTGATCCGGCGGCGGAAAGTGCGTGTAAACCTGCCAGAAGCAGAAGACCGTCACCAGCAGGCAGGCCGTCGCCAGCACTCGCCACATCGCCTCCCGCTCGCGCGTCGAACGCATCGGAGTTCCCGCGACGAAGCCCACCACGAACCCTCCAATGATGCCGCCGATATGCGCCCAGTTGTCCGTACCGAAGCCGCCGATAAAACCGATCGCCAGGATATAGACGATCCACGAAACATATGAATTGCGGATCGCCCGGCCCACTGCGGACCGGTTGACGACGCCGAATGCCACCATCGCGCCGATCAGCCCGGTGATCCCCGCCGACGACCCGATCGACAGCCCCATCGGATTCACCATCAGACTGAGCCAGAACCCGGTGATCGTTCCTACGAAGTAAATGACCAGGTATCGGGGTGTTCCGTAAACCATCTCCACCTGCGCGCCGACGTAAAACAGAGAGAGGCTGTCCATCGCGATATGCAGCAGGTTGCCGTGGAGGAATCCCGCGGTCACGAGGCGCCACCATTCGTGCTCGCCGTAAATCTTCGGCCCGAACTTGCCGCCGAATGCCCAAAGCGTGACGGCGTCGCTTCCGATATTGCGGGCGACCAGCGTGGTCGCGATGTAGAACGCGATGTTGATGACGAGGATCAGAATCGTCGTGAACTGCGCGTGCGGAATCAGGCCGCCGAGAATCGGTTTCGGCTGCCTCATATCGATGACTCGCGGTCCCAGTTGCTGGCCGCAGTAGGGGCACACGCGGTCGCCGCTCCCGATGAAGGCCCGGCAGTTCGGGCACATGCGCCGGTTATCCACGCTTGCCGCCGCTGGCCATCAACGCGTCATATTCTTTCGCGAAGTGATCCCGGTCGAGCTTGCTACGGTTAACGAGACGGATTGCGAGCGCGGCGCCGATGACCAGTTTAAGGATTTCGATGCCCGAGTAGATCCCGTGCAGCGTCCAGAATTTCGCGTTGAGCGGGTCTTTGGGCGATAGATCCGCGATCTGCCGTCCCAGATCGGTGACTTCCGGGGTCAGCCAGAAACGCTGCACGGCCACGATGAGGAACATCGCTCCGGCCGCGGCCAGCATCCACTTGTTCGGCCGCTCGCCGAACAGCAGCACGGCCGTCAGCGCGCCGCCGAGGATCAGTTCGGCCCACTCCCAGTTCTCGAAGAGAAAATTGTTTTCTTCGCCGGCGTTGCGCCGCAGGATGACGCGCTCTCTGGCGCGGCCGATCTGGTTCAACTCCACCGTTGTCGTGGCGCTTCCGGGCGTGGCGAGGAACCGATCGACGGTCTGAAAATTCTGCGTCACGGCGATGTCTGCGAAGATGCCCGCGCCCAGCCACGTTCCGAGCAGAAGGGCGGCAAGCCTGCGATACTGGATCACGTCCGCATTGTCGCAAACGCCACGGTCCGGTGAGTGGATCTCGCGTCAGCCCGCCGCGGGTGGCGCGGAACACGGATTACTGCTCCCATCCGCCTCCCAGCGCATTGTAGACCTGAACCAGCCCGAGCCGTTCATTCAGGCGGGCGCGGGCGAGGTTCAATTGAGCGGCGAAGTAATTCGTCTCGTTGGTCAGCACTTCCAGATAACTCGCGGCCCCGCCGCGATAGCGCGTCTCTGAAAGGGCAGCAGCCTCCTGCGCGGCTGTCGCGAGGCGCTCCTGGTGTTCACTGAACTGGCGAAATTTCGTGTAAGAGACCAGCGCGTCGGACACCTGCCGGAAGGCCTGCTGGATGATTTGCCGGTATGCCAGCAGCGCCTGTTGCTGCTCCGCCTCCGCCAGCTTTACTCCGGAACGGAGCCGTCCGGCGTTAAAGATCGGTTGCGTGATCGGCGCCGAGAAGCTCCATGCCGATCCGGCGAACAGGTCGGCGAGATGGGCGCTCTCGACGCCGGCGGAGCCCGTCAGGGGAAGGCTGGGGAAGAGTTGCGCTCGCGCCACGCCGATCTCCGCGTTCGCCGCGATGAGCTGTTGTTCGGCCTGCCGGATGTCCGGACGGCGCTCGATCAGCTCCGAAGGTAAACCCGCGGGAATCGCTTCGGGCGTCGCCTGTTCAGCGAGGGGCAGCCCTCGCGGAATTTCGCGCGGATTTTCGCCGAGCAACGTGCTCAGCGTGTCCTCGACCGCAGCGATCTGGCGTTCCGTCTCGGGAATCGTTTCCGCGGCGGTTTCGACCAGTTGCTCCGCCTGCCGGACGTCGAGCAGGCTCGTGGCGCCGCCGCGTTCGAGGGTGTTCGTCAGCTTGAGCGATTCCTGTCGCGAGACAAGCGTGCGTTTCGCGATATCCAGTTCCGAATCCAGCTCGCGAAGCTGGAAATAAGCCGAGGCGACGTTCGCGACGATGCCGCTGAGGACCAGCTTGCGGTTCCACTCCGATGCGAGCAGATTCGCGCGCGCGGCTTCCGTAGCGCGCCGGTACTGCCCCCAGAAATCGATGTTCCAGGAGAAAATTCCCTGCAACTCGAAAGCGGCGAAACCGAAAGACGGAATCTTCTGACCCGTATAGCCGGCCGCGCCATTCACCTGAGGGAACTGGTTCGATCGCGTAATGCCAAGTTGCGCCTGCGCCTGGAGTATGCGCGACGCCGCCAGGCGGACGTCGTAGTTCTGTTCGAGCGCCGTCCGGATGAGTTTCTGTAACTCCGGATCCTGAAAGACGCTCCACCACTTTTCGGTGGCTATTGAAGGCGCTTCCGAAGAAGGCTCCGCATTCCGATAATTCGCGGGAGGGTTCACGGCGGGACGGCGGTAATTCGGACCCACTGTGCAGCCGGCCACCGCAAGGGCGGCGGCGATGAGGAGCGCGCTCCTCATCGAGCCTGCTCCGGTTCCGGCGCGGGATGGCGCTTTCGGGAAAATCGCTGAGAAATCCTCTCCACTACATCGAATGTGACCGGAACGAAAAATATCGCGATCAGCGACGCCGCAAGCATGCCGCCGATCACGGCGGTTCCGAGCACCTGCCGCGAGACCGCGCCGGATCCGGCCGCGACCCAGAGAGGGATACAGCCGAGGATGAACGCGAACGCCGTCATCAGAATCGGGCGCAGTCGAATACGGGCCCCGGTGAGCGCGGCCTCCCGCAGGCTCTTGCCTTTTTCGTGCTCGGATTTGGCGAATTCCACGATCAGGATCGCGTTTTTCGCGGCGAGCCCGATCAGCATGACGAGCCCGATCTGCGCGTAGATGTTGTTTTCGAAATGCCGGAGCCACAGCGTGAGATAGGCGCCGAACACAGCCACCGGCGTTCCGAGCAGCACGCTGAAAGGCAGAGACCAGCTCTCATACAGAGCCGCCAGAATCAGAAAGACGAACAGCAATGACAGGCCGAAAATGGCGGCTGGCGGCACGCCCTGCGCGGCCTTCTGCTCCTGGTACGACATGCCGCTGTAATCGAAGCCCATCTCGCGCGGCATGGTGGCGGCGAATGTTTCTTCCAGCGCCTTCATGGCCTGCGCCGAACTGTATCCGGGAGCCGCCGCGGCGTTAATCTGCGCCACGTGGTACTCGTTGTAGCGCATGGTGAACTCCGGCCCGCTGATGCTCCGGAGCGAAGTGATCGAACTCAGCGGCGCCATATCGCCGTGGTTGTTCGCGACGTAAAACTGACCGACGTTTTCCGCGCGCGTCCGGTATTCGCCTTCGGCTTCCAGGTACACCTGCCACTGGCGGCCGAAGCGGTTGAAGTAGTTGACCAGATAGCCGCCCATGAAGGTCTGCAGCGTCTGGTAAACGTCCCCGATGTTGATGCCCTGGCGTTCGACCTTGGCTCTGTCCACGTCAACGAACTGTTGCGGAACTCCGGCGAGGAACGTGGAAGTCACGCCGGCCAGTTCGGGGCGCTTTCTCGCCGCGTCGGTAAAGCGTGTGACGTTTCCGCCCAGAAACTGCAGGTCTCCGCCGGACCGGTCCTCCAGCATGAACGTGACGCCCCCGGAGGTGCCCACGCCGGGAATGGCGGGCGGAGCGAAGGAGAAGGCGATGCCGTCCCGGATTTTGCTCAGTTCGGCCGTAATGTGATTCCGGATGGCCTGATATTGCTCTTCCGGCTTCGTTCGTTCGTCCCACGGCTTTTCCGTGACAAAGAAGAACGCGCTGTAGGAGTTCTGTACCCGGCTCAGCAGGCTGAAGCCGAGCACGGAAGTGCAGCCCTGTACGCCTGGGGTGTTGAGAATGATCTTTTCCACCTGCCGCGCCGCTTCCGATGTCCGCTCCATCGATGCCGCGTTGGGTAATTGCAGACTCGTGAAGACGTAGCCGTAATCTTCTTCGGGAAGAAACGAGGACGGGAGTTTGTTTCCCACGAGCAGAGCGCCAACAGTGATTGCCGCCAGCGCCAGGAAGCTGAGCAGCGCTTTTCGGATCAGGGCGCCCGAGAGGCCGACATAGGCATCCGTCGCGCGCCCGAAGGCGCGATTGAACCACCCGAAGAAGCGGTTCAGGGGACCGTGCGACTGGTGCTTCTTCGGCTTCAGCAGCAATGCCGAAAGGGCCGGGCTCAGCGAGAGCGCGTTAAACGCGGAGAAGATGACCGAGATCGCGATGGTGACCGCGAACTGTTGATAAAGGCGGCCCGTAATGCCGGGGATGAAGATGGTTGGAATGAAAACGGCGCTCAGGATCAGCGCGATCGCGATGACAGGACCGGAAACCTCTTCCATGGCCTTCAGCGCCGCATCGCGAGGGGAAAGACCTTCCTCGATGTGCCGCTCGACCGCCTCCACCACGACGATGGCGTCGTCTACCACCAGTCCGATCGCCAGCACCAGTCCGAACAGGGAAAGCGTGTTGATGGAAAAGCCGAGCATCGGAAACACGAGAAACGTGCCGATCAGCGATACCGGGACGGCGAGCAGCGGAATCAGCGTCGCTCGCCAGCCCTGCAGAAAGAGGTAAACGACCACCACGACCAGGGCGAGCGCTTCGAGCAGTGTGTAGAGAATCTCGTGCATGCCGGCTGTCACGGCGGCGGTGGTGTCCAGGCTGACCGTATACTTCAGGTCCCCCGGAAACCGCTTGCTGAGCTCTTCCACCCGCGCGCGCAGGCGTTTCGCGGCGTCCACCGCGTTCGAGCCGGGCAACTGATAGCAGGCCAGAATAGCGGCCGGTTTTCCGTTATACCGGCCCGAGAGGCTGTAAGTCTGAGCTCCCAGTTCAATTCGCGCAACATCCTTCAGCCGCAGGTTGGAGCCATCCGGATTCGCGCGAAGAATAATGTCACCGAACTCCTCGGGCGTCGTCAGGCGTCCCTGCGCCCGAACGGTGTAGGTGAATTGCTGTCCGCGAGGGACTGGTTCCCCTCCGATCTGTCCGGCGGGGTTCACCGCATTCTGAGTCTGCAACGCCTGAATAATCTGGGGCACCGTAACGTGCAGCTTCGCGAGCTGATCCGGCTTCACCCAGCAGCGCATCGCATACTGGCCCGCGCCGAAGACCTGCACGCGCGCGATGCCCGGCACGCGCGTGAGTTCGTCCACCAGATTGATATAGGCATAGTTGGCGAGGAACGTGTTGTCGTACGTCCCTTTCGGGGAATACAGCGCCACGAGCATGAGAGGCGCCGAGAGAGATTTCTGAACCACGACGCCGGCTGTGTTCACCTGCGCGGGCAACTGGGGCTGTGCCTGCGACGTTCGCAACTGCGTGAGAACCTGGTCGATATTCGGGTCCGTGTTGACGTCGAAATCCACCGTGATCTGCGTCTGCCCGGTGCTCGAGTTGACCGAGTACATGTAGTTCATGTTGTCGACGCCGCTGATCTGCTCCTCGAGCGGCGTGGCGACGGATTGTTCGAGCGTCTGCGAGTCGGCGCCGGGATACGTCGCCGTCACCTGGATTTCCGGCGGAACAATGTTGGGGAACTGCGCGACCGGCAGCGCGATCGCCGAAACCAGGCCGATGACGACCATCAGGATCGCGATCACCATCGCGACGATCGGGCGATTGATAAAGAATTTCGACATTCCCTACTGCCCTTCACCACTCGTGTCGGGCTTCGGGTTTACCATGGAGCCTTCCGCCACTTTGGACGTTCCTTCGGATACGACGCGCTCCCCGGGTTTGAGGCCGCTCGCGATGATCCACATTTCGCCGGATCGTTCCGCGGTCTGCACTTCACGGATGGCCACTTTGTTATCCGGTCCG
>DASZUZ010000681.1:0-3005 GCA_035547415.1 Bryobacteraceae bacterium
CCCTCGTGGTCAACAAGCTGCGCGGCACCCTGAACGCCTGCGCCGTGAAGGCCCCGGGCTTCGGCGACCGCCGCAAGGCCATGCTGGAAGACATTGCCATCCTCACCGGCGGCAAGGCGATCTTCGAAGAAACGGGCATCAAGCTGGAAGGCGTCCGCCTCGAAGACCTCGGCAAGGCGAAGCGCGTCACGGTCGACAAAGACAACACGACGATCGTTGACGGCGCGGGTTCGTCCAAAGCCATCGAAGGGCGCATCAAGCAGCTCCGCACCCAGATCGACGAAACCACCTCGGACTATGACCGCGAAAAGCTGCAGGAACGGCTGGCGAAGCTCGCCGGCGGCGTTGCGGTGATCAAGGTCGGCGCGGCCACCGAGACCGAAATGAAGGAAAAGAAGGCCCGTGTCGAAGACGCGCTGCACGCAACCCGCGCGGCCGTCGAAGAAGGCATCGTTCCGGGCGGCGGCGTTTCCCTGCTGCGCGCTTCGAAGGTCCTCGAAACCCTGAAGGTTGGCGGTGACGAGCAGATCGGCGTCGACATCATCAAGCGGGCGGCGGAAGAGCCGATCCGTCAGATCGTCGGCAACGCGGGTCTGGAAGGCGCCATCATCATCGGCAAGATCCGCGAGAACGAGAACGCGAACTTCGGCTTCAACGCGGCGACCGAGAAGTACGAAGACCTGGTTGCTTCCGGCGTCATCGACCCGGCGAAGGTGACCCGCTCGGCTCTGCAGAATGCCGCCTCGATCGCGAGCCTCATGCTCACGACCGAAGCAATGGTCTGCGAGATCCCCGAGAAGAAGGCTGCTCCGGCTCCCGGCGGCCACGGCCCCGAGGGCATGGACTACTAAACTCAGTCCATCCGAACCAGAGAAAGGCGCTTCCGTTCGCGGAAGCGCCTTTTTGCTTTTCGTCACAATTCCGGGGAAGCTGTACTTCTCCGCCTGCTCATCTTCGCGCCCTTCCGAAGAGTAATAGCGCCGTGCGGTGCGCGTTGGCTCGTCCACGCGCGATTCCCGCTTGTTCACGGGGCAAAACCATGCGTATTAGTCGAAGCAGCACAGGGAGTTCGGCCTCATGCGCATCAGTTTCGTCATCCTTCTCGCGTGCACTGTCTGCAATCCGTCAGTATTTGCTCAGGCGGTATCCGGCAACATTTTCGGAACGGTTCTCGATCCCAATGGAGCGGCGGTTCCCGCCGCGGCGGTAACGGTAAACAATCGGGAGACGGGCGTCTCCCGCTCCGCCACAACCAACGACTCGGGGAACTACACGGTTACGGATCTTGCCTCGGGTACGTACGATGTCTCGATCGCGAAAACGGGATTCAGTAAGTTCGTCCAGCAGAACGTCGCGGTCAGCGTGGCGCAGTCCACCCGCGTCGATGCTTCGCTGCAGGTCGGTCAGGAGACGCAGGAGATTACCGTAACCGAAGCCCCTCCGGGGATCGAAACCGACCGCGCGGAAGTCCAGAGCCAGCTCGGCGGACGCCAGATTCAGGAACTGCCGGTTCTGAACCGCAATCTCACCAATCTGACTCTGCTCGCCCCAGGAGCCACGCTCAACACCTTCCAGCACGCGCCGAGCGAGAACCCGCAGCAATCCACGCTCGTGAACACGAATGGACAGGAGTTTTCCGGTACCAACTATCTGCTGGATGGCATGAACAACAACGATCAGGTTCTCGGAATCACCATGGTGAATCCGCCCATCGACTCCGTGAATACGCTGGTCATGTCCACGAGCAACTATGACGCCGAGTACACGCAGGCGGGCGGCGCAGTGATCAACGTTCAGACACGCGCGGGCACGAACGACCTCCATGGCTCCGCATTTGAGTACCTGCAGAACAATATCTTTCAGGCGCGCGATGCCTTCACGCAGGGACTGCACGCTCCCGGTACGCCGGCGCCGCCGAATCGCGGCATCCCGGAACTGCGATGGAATCAGTTTGGCGGCAGCCTCGGCGGTCCCATAGTGAAGAACAAGCTGTTTCTGTTCGGCGATTACCAGGGGACTTACCGGCGCATCGGAGCTTCGCAATCCGTCCGGGTTCCCACTGCCGCGGAGCGGACCGGGGATCTCAGCGATCTTGGCATTCCGATCTACGATCCGGCGACGGGTAACGCGGACGGATCCGGGCGCACGGCATTCACCGGCGGCATCATTCCCGGCAGCCGTATCTCGGCGCCCGCGGCCGCGCTCCTGGCCGCCCTTCCGCAGCCGAATACGTCCGGCGCGAACGCCGCCGCCAACAACTACGCCACCAGCGGCGTCGAACCGTTCGATACGCATCAGTTCGATATTCGCGGCGATCAGTACCTGACCGATAAGCTGCGTTATTTCGTCCGCTACAGTTTCCTCCAGGCCTCCATCACGGCGCCGGGACCATTCGGCCTTTACGGCGGACCTGCTTATCCGGCGTGGGGCTTCACCGGCGCATCCGACGCCCGGAATCAGAACGTCGCGGGCAACATGACGTATACGTTCAGCCCCTCACTCCTCATGGAGATCCGCTTCGGCATGTCGCGCTATCGGGTCAGCGTCTCCTCGCTCGATGCAAACCAGCAACTGGCCAATACCGTCGGCATTCCGGGACTCAATCTGCCGAACCGGCCCGACACAAATGGCTTGCCGAATCTGACGATCAACGGCGAGGGCGGCTTCAGCATGGGTTATTCCTGCAACTGTCCTCTCATGCAGCGCGAGACGGTTTTCGACTACGTGAATAACTGGACGTGGATCAAAGGCAACCATACGTTCAAATTCGGCGGAACGGCGGAGCCGGCATGGAATCAGCGCCTTCCGAGCGACAACCACCGCGCGGGCGTCTACAACTTCAGCCCGACCGTTACGTCCCTCGCAAGCGATAGCGCGAGCGGCCTTGGGCTCGCTTCGTTTATGCTTGGTCTCCCCTCTTCCTTCGCGCGTTTTGCGCAACTCTCGACCGACCAGGAGGACCGGCAGAACCGGATGTTCTTCTTCGCGCAGGACACCTGGCGCGT
>DASZUZ010000682.1:0-4170 GCA_035547415.1 Bryobacteraceae bacterium
CGAGCGAGAGCGCCGCGGCCGGATCGCGCATCCGCCGCCATGCGATGTCCAGTGAGGCTGCCGTGACGGCGCTGTACAACAGGGTGACTGCCGCTGCATTGAGGGGAGAACGCAGCCCGAAGTATGCGGCATTGAATGTGGAGAACAGGGCCCACGCGGCGCCCTGGAACTTCAGGAACTCTTCACGACCCTCTGTTCCCGCGGGAAGGTTGAGAACATGCAGCCCGCCCGCGATGGACGAGATGCTGTTGATGCTCCAGGCTATCGGGAAGGCGGCTCCGGGCGGGGCGAAAACAGGAAGCCGTTCCGACCGGTAAAACTGGCGGTCCGCGGCGGACGAGTCCGGCTCAGCCGGATTCGCAAGTGCCCGGGCCGCGGTTTTCAATGCGAAGCTGGCCACCTGTATTCCGGCGTAGAACGCGGCGCCATGCCACCACCGATATCGCTTCGGCCCCACAGCCGGTATCGTAACAGCTTCCGGACCGAATGAACTACTCCAGCACGATCAGCTCGTAATCGGCCAAAGTCGGAACGATCATCTCCGTATAACCCGCTTTCCGGGTCAGCTTCAGTTCGCCTGCATTCCTCACGGTCCTGGCGCGCCGGAATTCGCCGGCAACGTCAATTCGGATGTTCTGCATGGGCAGCGGAGCGAAATACCCGGTATCCGAATGGCCTGACAGATTCACCAGATGAACAAGCTTGCGGCCTTTCTGGTTCATCAGCGTGATTTCGACAAGCGGGTGCGCGTTCGTTTTCAACAGCCTCTCCGGATGTAACTGGTCCACTGCGTCGTGGAACAGTGCCGCGTGCGCGGGAAGGCTGTGTCGATAATAAAGGCCGCCCAAGTCCCACGGGACCCACGTGGCTGTTCCTTTTCCGAGCGAGGCGGTCACGACGCCGGGAATACTCGTGTCCTTCATATCGATATGGATCTTCTCCGGCGGCCCGATCATGGACGGCGGCACGAGCGATAGCGACTCAGCGCCGTTTCCCTCGACCTCCGTGAACGGCCCGTCGAGCATCAGCAGGTCGGTATCTTTTAGCGACGGAAACCGGGAGTGATTTCGAACCCGGATATAGCCCTTCATGTCCGCTGTTGTCGACACAACCCGCGCGAGCGGAAACGCCGGCGGACGCGCGCCCAGCAGCAACAATCGCCCGCCGTCCTCCACATACTTCCGCAATTCCGCCGGCGCCCAGCCGGTCGCGATCACAAGGTCGAAGGGTCGTTTGCCCAGCCACTTCATGTTGTCGGACACGGCGAAAGGAATATGCTCTTCCGTCAGCAGCCGGAATACGCCCCGATATGACGACTCGTCTGAACCCTTGTGATCCGGATTCCCGAGCAACAGAACCCGCGCCGCGCTTTGCTGCCCGACATAATATTGTTCGTTGTCGGCAGCCCAGCGAAAGATCGGTTTTGCCGTTTCAACGGCCTGCCTGTCCTGCTGGTCCAGAGTGCCGTTGACTTCGAACGTCAGCGCGCCGCCGTTCGCCAGATCCTGCCACATGCGGCTCGCGATTTCTTCGCGGGGCACGGTCGCGAACCGCCACCAGTAATCGACGAACTGCATGTTCAGATCGATCGACATTTTCTCCGGTTCGCTGTTGCGCGCCCGGTTGACGTTGTCGCTCGCCGTCAGCGGCCAGAGCGGCAGTGGACGCCGGACCGCCGTGTTCGATTCCGACATAATTCCGTCGGTAAAATCCTGCATGTAATTGAAGTACCCCGCATGCGGGCGCTTCTCGCGGATCAGCCTGCCGACCGCTTCCGACACCTCGCGCGAACTCTTCAGAAGGAAATTCCGATAATCGTCGTCGGGCTTGTCCGGAATCTCGCGCCCGTACATCTGCCGGAATTTCTTTTGGCAGTTGTCGCAGTGGCAAAGCCCGACGTATTTACCGCTGTAATCGGTGGACTGGTTGCCGAACATGTTGAAGAACAGGCTATCCACGTTGTAACGGTCCAGACCCTCGGCCAGAATCTTCATGGCCTGCTCGCGGTAATAGCCGCCATTGATGCACGTCGAATAGAGCCCGTTATAAATTACCGGCTGCCCGTCGGCTTTCCGGAAGAACCACTCGGGGTGCGCATCGTAGACCGCCTTCTGCGTCTTGCTGAAGTCATACCGGCCGACCACCCGGATACGCCGGGCGTGCGCTTCACGGAGAAGTTCGCCGAACATGTCTCGGCCGGGCGGCATCCAGGGACTTGCATAGTGGAACTCTACCCGCGTCGGGTAATACGCGACGATGCCACCCATTCCCGTCAGAACCACGTTCGCCTGCATGTCCGCGAGTTGCCCGGCGAGCCGGACTGGATCCGCGGCCGCGTCGGTTTCGCGCAGATTGGTCTGCACCCAGCGGATCGGCTCTTTCATCCACCATCCCTCCTCTGCCGGGAGCAGAGTGGCGGCGAGCAGCAGGAAGGCCAGTTTCATCGTCGAACGATTGTACTTCGCCGTCCGGCGGGTTTGGCAGCAGGCGTGCATGAAATGAGGAGACTGCGAGGCACGCCGCGCATTGGGGTCAGGCGCCCGCCAGTCAACGCGAGCCGGGATCAGCTGTCGCGTCCAGCGTCCGAGCCGGTTCCGCAGTAAGCTGTTTTCTGATTTTTTCCGATTTTCATAAGGTACTCGGCTGCGAGTAAATCGTTCCGGAACGGGAGACGAAAGGTGAATGAGCGATCAGGTGAACAAAAAGATCAAGACGGGAATCTCCGGACTGGACGATCTTCTGCAAGGCGGACTTCCCGAACATCGACTCTATTTGATTGAGGGCTCGCCGGGTACAGGCAAGACTACCCTTGCCCTCCAGTTTCTGCTGGAGGGGCGGCGTCTGGGCGAACGCTGCCTCTACGTGACTTTGTCTGAAAACAAAGAAGAACTGCGCTGCGTGGCGGAATCCCATGGATGGAGCCTCGATGGCATCGATCTGTACGAACTCGAAGCGAACCAGTCGCGATTACAACCCGAACAGGATTACACCGTATTTCACCCCGAAGAGGTCGAACTTGCCGAGACGATCCGGCACGTTTGCGATCACGTCGAGCGCATCCGTCCGGGCCGCGTTGTGTTCGATTCGCTTTCCGAGATGCGCATGCTGGCCCGTAATCCGCTGCGCTATCGCCGGCAGATTCTGACTCTGAAACAGTTTTTCTCGGGCCGGGAGTGCACCGTCCTGCTCCTCGATGACACAGTCAGCCGTGAAGCTGAGCTGCAACTGCAGAGCATTTCGCACGGTGTACTCTCGCTGGAACGGCTCGGTCAGGAATATGGCGTGTCGCGCCGGCGCGTAAACATCGTCAAGCTGCGAGGCACAAAATTCCGCGACGGCTATCACGATTACACGATCGATACAGGAGGAATCCAGGTCTTTCCCCGGCTCGTGGCCGCCGATCACCGGCAGGATCATACCCGGTCTATGGCCTCATCCGGCATCGAAGAACTCGATCTGCTGCTGGGCGGCGGTCTGTCCGGCGGCACCAGCACTCTGATCACCGGCCCGGCCGGATCCGGAAAGTCGAGCCTTTCGGGCACGTACCTGCTGGCCGCAGCCAGGCGAGGGCAGCGAGGGAAAGCTTACATTTTCGAAGAGACCCGGCAGATGTTCCTCGACCGCATGGCGGGCCTCGGTATGGACCTGACGGAATACGTCAGTTCAGGCCAGATTGCTATTCAGCAGGTTGATCCCGCGGAGTTATCGCCGGGTGAATTTACCCATGGGCTGCGCGAGGATGTCGAACGCGATCGTGTGGACCTCCTCGTCGTTGACAGCCTTCAGGGCTATCTCAACGCCATGCCGAACGAGCGATTTCTCCTCGTGCAGTTACACGAGGTGCTCGCCTACCTCGCGGAGTCCGGGGTCCTGACAATCATGGTCGCAGCGCAGCACGGCATGATCGGGCCGATGCAGTCAACCCTGGACATCAGCTATCTGGCCGATACCGTGATCCTCCTGCGCTTTTTCGAAAGCGGCGGCGCGTTAAAAAAGGCGATCTCTGTCGTCAAGCACAGGCTCACCGCTCATGAAAAGACGATCCGTGAATTTGAACTGACTCCTCATGGCCTCCGCTTTGGCCCCGTCCTGCGGGAATTCCGCGGCGTTCTCACGGGTGTTCCCGAATATCTCGGAAATACCGAAAGTCTTCTGGACCCGGAGCAATAA
>DASZUZ010000683.1:0-10944 GCA_035547415.1 Bryobacteraceae bacterium
GATCCCGTTCACCATGAGAGGCGTGGATTTGATCGTCGGATTTCCGACTCCACGCTGCGGTCCGATACCCGTAATCCGGTAAATCCAATCGATCTTCAGCAGGTCGATATTCGACTGATTGATCTGATTCAGATCGCTGAATCGCCGGCCCGAATAGTCGCCGTTATAGGTTGGCCAGATATCGGCCGGCTGTTTAAAGAGCGTGAGGGTCTTCGGGTCGAGGCTCTGCGCGGCGAGCGCGCACGGCAGAAGGGCCAGTAACAGTCGGTTGATCTTCATTTCAATGTCACCAGATATGCGGTCATGTTGTGGATGTCGGCGTTCGAGTACTTCGGCAATACTGCCCGGTGTCCCTGCATCCGGTCTTCGATATCAACCTTCACTTTGTCCTTTGGCCATTCGTGATATTCACCCGCCGAGTCGTACAGAGAAACGAAGAAGTCATCATTTTTGCTGATCGTCCCGGATATTTTTTCGCCCGAGGGAGTCGTGACGGTCGCTTTCGCCGGGCCAGCCGGAGCCGGCCAGAGGAACCGCTGCTGCAGTTGCGCCGCCTGCTGGAATTTCGATCCGATCTTCGCCAGATCCCCTGTTGCCGAATGGCAACCTGCGCAGTTCGCTTTGAAGAAGGCTTCGCCTGCTTTGGGATCGCCCGTAACCTTATTTCTGAGATCGCCGTAGGTCGAGCCGTACGTTCCGCGGTTCGCCGCCAGTTCGATCTGCATCTTCAGGTACTGCGAAATGTTGTGGATATCGTCCGCCGAGAGCTGCGGAAACGCCGGCATGCCGCCCTGGGGACGTCCCGATTTGATGACGGGTCCGATCTCCTCATCTTTTTCGTCATGCAGAACAACGGTGGATCGAACCAGGTTCGGTCCCTGCGCGCCGCGAGCATTGTCGCCATGACAAGTGGCGCAGTTCTGCTTGTACAGGGGCTCGCCTTTCTTCGCGGCAACCGCATCCGGCGCCGGACCCAAACCGAGGAACGCACGGGTACCTGCCGCACCCTGGCCACCGCGTCCGCGTCCTCCGCCCCGCCCCCCCCTGTCCCCGCCGCGACCGCCCGCAGCAGCACCGGCCTCCGGTTCCTGAGCGGTCAGATGAAGGGTGGTCGTCAGCCCGAGCAACAACGAGGCCAACGCGAGCAGATATCTGGTTCGAAGCATCGGATAGCAGTATATATTCAAACGGTTGATGAGGAGACGACGTAACAGAATCCTCTTTCGTAACAATACGTAACGCAACGTATGTTACCGTCGGCCCACGATATATAATGCGACTGCAGCCGAGACAGGCCCATGCACAAAGGAGAGCCGGTCGTCATCCCATTCCCCGAATCCGGAACTCAACAGGCGGCTGTCCGCGAACAGCTTGACCGAATCCTGTCAAGCCCCCTTTTCCGAAATAGTAAACGTTACCCGAATCTGCTCCGGTATGTCGTTGAGCAGACTCTTGACGGCCACGCGGGCGACCTGAAGGAGCGGACGCTTGGAATTGAAGTCTTCGGACGGAGCCCGGATTACGACACGAACCTCGACCCGGTTGTACGAATATCCGCCGCTGAAATCCGCAAGCGAATCGCCCAGTATTACCACGAGGCCGGGCACGAGGAAGAGGTCCGGATTGACCTGCCGCTGGGGTCTTACGTCCCGGAGTTCCGGTTTCCGGCGGAGAAACAGACTCCGGCCGCCGACGAGGCGCCGGCGCCCACACCGATCGCCGTTGTTCCGGCGACGACAGCCGCGGGGCCCGCAGCGAGATTCCGGCTTCAGGCCGCTCTGATCCCGGCGGTCGTCGCGATCACCGTTGTCGCCAGTCTGTTGTGGTTCAAGCCATGGGTAAGACAGACTGCCATCGATCAATTCTGGGGGCCGGTTCTCCAGCGAAGCCACTCCGTGCTGTTATGTATCGGCCGAGTGCATGATCCCGACGGCAAGCCGCACGGCGTCGCTCTGTCCGATGCGACGACCATGGCTCGGCTGACGGGCCTGCTCCAGTCGCGCGGACATGCGTTTGTTATCCGGGCGGAAGACCAGGCCACATTCGGGGATCTGCGGCAGGGCCCGTTCGTGCTGATCGGAGCCTTCAACGATAGCTGGAGCCTTCGCTTCGCGAGCGGCAGTTCCATGCGCTACTCATTCCACCAGCAGGGGCCAATCGACTGGATTCAGGATGAGCGCGACCCCGCCGGCCGCCGTTGGAGCGTTACGGCCCAGCCGGATGGGAGCACGAATCAGGATTTTGCCCTGATTTCACGGATCAACGATCCCAACACCGATCGCATCATGGTTGTCGTGGGCGGTCTGTGGGGTTATGGGACGCTCGCCGCCGGAGAGTTCCTGACCAACGAGAAGTATATGGAATCCTTTGCCAGTGAAGCACCGGCCGGCTGGTCAAAGAAGAATCTTCAGATCGTACTCTCGACCGAAGTTATTCGAGGTCACTCCGGTCCGCCTCACGTTGTCGCGACTTACTTCTGGTAATACAACCCGCTGACACTTACTCCGAAATCGGGCGCGTGTTTACATCCTGAGACAGATGGATCCGCCGGGTCACAGGCGCCACGCTTCTCTTTTTCCTGAAAATACCGGGAACTCCAGCAGCATTTCGTAAGTCTCACTTAGGGCGTATTATTGCTACCAACGTTCCGCGCTCCCGATACGTCATAAGGAACAGCCTTGCGACTACAAGCTCTCGTGCTCCTGCCGGCTCTCGCCGCGGCCATCTCCGGCGCATCGAATGCGCCTGCGCGCCGTCCCGTTCGCGCCACGGGCACAATTCGGGCCGTCAAATCCGTTACTGTTCTTGTCCCGCGCATCGAAGGGCAGGGTGGCAATTTGACGCTCGCGACGCTTGCGGAAAATGGCGTCATGGTTTCGGTCGGCGATTCACTGGCCACCTTCGACCGGTCCAATGAACTGAAACTTCTTCGCGATGCACAGACGAAGTTCGATGATCTCGAGCACCAGATCGAAGAGAAGAAGGCCGAACATGTCAGCAACGCCGAAAAGCGCGTCGCCGATCAACA
Organism: Bryobacteraceae bacterium; assembly: GCA_035547415.1. Lineage (GTDB taxonomy): Bacteria > Acidobacteriota > Terriglobia > Bryobacterales > Bryobacteraceae > BOG-234. Next base: position 3,029 of record DASZUZ010000683.1, read on the forward strand.
ACAGGCTGAAGCCGATCTGAAGAAAGCCGCGATCGAAAGCCGCAAAGGTCCGGTGCTCAGCGCCATCGATCAGGAAAAGAACAAAGTCAAAGTCGAGGATGCGCGTGAACACGTTGCGAGTCTCCAACGCTCCGGCAAACTCCACGATGACGCGGAGGCGGCCGAACTTCGGATCCTCGAACTACAGCGCGATCGGGCTCAGGTCGCCGTGCAGCGCCAGACACGAAACTCCGACAGGCTGGACGTCAGGGCGCCAATCAAGGGCATGGTGGCCCTTGAAAATGTCTATCGAAACAATTCGATGGGACATGCGCAGGAGGGGGATCAGTTGTGGCCCGGCAGTCCCCTGCTCCGCCTTTTCGATCCCTCGGCGATGGATGTGGAGGTCTCCGTCGGCGAGCCCGACGGGGCGGCGCTCGTGCCCGGGGCCAGAGCCGCTGTGCATCTGGACGCCTTTCCGGGGCTCACGTTTACCGCGCACCTTGTTTCCGCAAGTCCAGTAGCGACGTCGGCGCTCGGCATGTCGGTGAAGACTTTTACCGCGCGTTTCCGGCTTGACCAGCGCGACGCGCATCTGCTGCCGGACTTATCTGCGGCAATCGATATCGAGGCTCCCCAATGAAGCCGAAGCCATGGCGCCTCATCGCCCGGTCACTGATTGTTCTGGTCATCCTCGCGGGATCGGGGTATGGCATTCACGAATTCCGAAAGACCCGCCAGTCCGCCGACGTTCCCGTCGCCACGGCGAAAAAGGGCGAGTTTCTGGTTCTTGTCCGATGCCGCGGCGAATTGATGGCCCGCCGTTCCGAACAACTGACTGCCCCTCTCGATGTGACTGATCTTCAGATTGTGTGGGCGGCTCCCGCCGGAGGCGCTGTGAAGAAAGATCAGCCGGTGATTCGCTTCGACCCTACCCGGACACAGCAGGACATCAAAGAGAAGACCGCCGCTTTGCAGCAGGCGCAATCCACGCTCGATCAGGCTGTCGCCCAGGCGAACATTACCGAAGATCAGGATCATCTTGACCTCGCCACTGCGCGGTACAACGTCGAAAAGGCCAGGCTGGAGGCTTCGAAGCAGGCCATCATGAGCGCGTTGCAGGGAGAGGAAAGCCAGATCGATCTCGGCCTCGCCGAAGAGAAGCTAAAGGTTCAGCAGACGGCCAGCGTCACTCATAAAAAGTCCAATGAACAGAAGATCTCCGCGCTGGAACGAGCGCGCGACACCGCAAAACGCCAGCTCGAACTGACGCAATACCACCTCTCGCTGATGGAACTGAAAAGCCCGCTCGACGGCGTGATCAATTACATGCCGAACTATTCGCAGGGCTGGATGAACGCGCAGCCATTCAAGGTCGGCGATCACGCGGTTCCGGGAGGCGTGCTCGCGGAAATTCCCGACCTTTCCACGCTCGAGATGGAGAGCAAGGTCGATGAATCAGACCGGGGACGGATCGCTGTCGGGGCTACGGTGCTGGTCCACGTGGATGCCTTCCCCGAAAAGATGGTCACGGCAAAGCTTACCAGCATCACGCCGCTCACGGAAGAGAGTTTTAACGAGTGGCCGCCGACGCGGAGCTTTCGCGCCTTTGCGCGTCTGGAGAAACCAGATCCGCGCATGAGGCCGGGCATGAACTCCGGAGCAGACATCGTCGAAACACGTATTCCCCTCGCAGTCAGCATCCCCGCGAAAGCCCTCTTCACGATCGCGGGGCAGCCTGTCGTCTACGTCCGGCAAAACGGCCAGTACGTTCGGACGCGGGTTCAGGTCCGAGCGAAAAACCCCGATGAAGTCGCGGTGCAAGGTGTTGATGGCGGCGCCGTGGTGACGCTGGCAGAACCACCGGAGGAGAAGAAATGAGCACCGCCGTCCAGACCGTGATTGCCCCGGCTCCCGAGCAGCCATCCGGCGCGCCACGGCTCAAACGGCGGGGCCCGAGCATCTGGCGCGCCATGGTCATCGCGACGCTCGTCTGCGCGGTTGCCGGCGTGGTGTTGTGGTACGGGTTTCGCGCGTGGCGCGACATCAACCAGGTCAAAGAGGAGGTCATCCCGACCGCGAAGGTGGTTCGCGGCGATGTGACGCTCACGGTCACGGCGCGCGGTGAATTGCGTGGCGGCAACCCTGAAGTGCTCACGGCGCCGCTTACAGGTGGCCTGGACATGCACCTGACCTCGCTGAAGACATCCGGTTCCGAAGTGAAGAACGGGGAAGTCGTGGCGCAGTTCGATACAACCGAGCAGGAATTCAAGCTCAAGGAAGCGGAAGCCGATCTCGCGGAGGCCCAACAGCATCTGATTCAGGCGAAGGCGCAGGGGGAGGCGCAGGATGAAGAAGATCGATACGCGCTGCTGAAAGCGCAAAATGATGTCCGGCTCGCTGAACTGGACGTCCGCAAGAACCCACTGTTGCCCGCTCTCACCGCGCGTGAAAACACGCTGGCGCTCGAGGCTGCGAAAGATCATCTGACTCAGCTTGAACACAACCTCGCCAACCGCCAGGCGACCAATGCGGCTGCCATCGCGATTCAGGAGGCGGCGCGGGGCAAGGCTGAGTCGCAGGCCAAAACGGCGCGCCAGAACATTGACGCCATGACTCTGAAGGCGCACCGCGACGGCTACGTATCGATCCGCCAGAACACCGCAAGCAACGTGCTCTTCTTCGGCATGGTCCTGCCGATGTTCCAGGTTGGCGATCTGGTCCGGCCCGGAATGGCGGTAGCCGAGATCCCGGATCTGCATAACTGGGAGATCGGCGCAAATATTGGCGAACTGGATCGCGGTCACATCTCGGTGGGCGAAAAGACGGAGATTTCCATCATTGCCGTCCCCGGGCATCCGTACAAAGGCCGCGTCAAGGAGATGGGCAGCACGAGCGGTCCACCGTGGAACCGCCATTTCGAGTGCAAAATAGCGCTCGACAATCCGACTGCGGAGTTGCGGCCCGGCATGAGCGCGAACATCGTGGTGACCACCGACGAGATGAAGGGAGTTCTGTCTCTCCCCGCCCAGGCCCTGTTTGAAAGCGATGGACGCACGTTCGTGTACGTGCGGACCGGCGCCGCGTTCACACCAAAAGATGTCACGCTGGTGAGCCGCAATGAAATGCGCGTCGTTATCAGGGGCGTCGACGAAGGTCAACTGGTTGCTCTCGCCAATCCAACGGAAATCGCAAAGAAGAAAGCCGCGGCGGGCAGCGCGATGCAGTCGCTTCACAAATAATCGATGATCCTTACTCGTTACGCGTCTGACCTTGGCCTCGCTGGCACGAACCTATGGGCGCAAAAGACTCGAACGGTCCTCACGGCGCTCGGCATCATCTTCGGCGTCGGGGCCGTGATCGGAATGCTCGCGATCGGCGCGGGGGCGCGCGAAGAGTCCCTGCGGTTCATCGAAACGCTCGGTGTCCGCAACGTGCTGGTCGAATCGCGCCCGGCAACCAGCGATCAGGAACTGCAACAACGCCGCCGCTCGTCGCCCGGTCTCACGGAAAGAGACGTACGCGTACTGCAGGGCAATGTCGATCAGCTCGAATTGATTTCGGCTCGCCGCAGCATGCATCCGGCGCAGGTCTTCCCCAAACCCGCGCAGGATCTTCCCGAGTTGTACGGCGTGCGTCCTTCGTATGCGGCGATTCACAACTGGAAGCTGGCAGAAGGCTCCGGATTCGACGCCGCAAGCGACGAAGCGAGCGCCGCGGTATGTGTGCTGGGCGAGAAGGCGAAAGTTGGAATCCTCGGCTACGGTCCGGCGGTGGACAAATTCGTCAAGGTCAACGAGACGTGGCTTCGCGTCGTTGGCGTGCTGAGGGATCAGGTGAGTTCTGGATCGGGCGGAGCGCAATCGCAGGATCCGAATCTGGTGATCTATATCCCGCTCAACACGTTTCAATATCGGTTCTTCGACCGTGGCAGCAGCTTCAAAGACGAACTCGATGGAGTGGACATCCGGCTCAAGCCCGGCGCCGACAGCGTGGCCGCCGCCAGGGTCGTGACGGCGATTCTCGATTCCACGCACCACAAAACGGCCGATTTCGTCGTCACAATTCCGGCTGAACTGCTTGCCGAGCAGCAGCGTTCACAGTCGATCTTTACGTACGTCATGGTGGCGATCGCCGCCATCTCGCTGCTGGTCGGCGGCATCGGAATCATGAATATTGTGCTCGCGACCGTGCTCGAGCGAACGCGCGAGATCGGCATCCGCCGTTCCATTGGCGCGCGGCGCGGCGACATCGTCCGGCAGTTCCTGTTCGAATCCGTTCTTATTTCCATTGGTGGAGGCGTAGTGGGTATAGCGTTCGGCTATTTCCTGTCGTGGTTGATTGCGCGCGCGGCGGAGTGGAACACCATCGTCACGCCGTCTTCGATCGGTATCGCGTTCGGCGTTTCCGTGGCGGTCGGCGTGGTTTTTGGCATTTACCCCGCGAGAAAGGCGTCGCGAATCGATCCCATTGAGGCGTTGCGCTATGAATAACGCGATCGCCCTCCTGCTCACCGTGGTCACCGCTCTTCCCGCGGCATCCATTCCGACGCCCACATGGATCGACCGGCGTTTTCACCCCGATACAGTGCAGGTGCGGGATGTGCAGGGGATCTCCGAGCGCATCACCGGCGGCAAGCTCAATCTGACTCTCCGGGACTTCCTCGAGCTTGTGCTGAAGAATTCAACGGACGTGAACATCACCCGCGTCGATATTTACACGGCAGCCGAACAGATTCAGTCGGCGCGGGCGGTTTTCGATCCCGCCGTTTCGCTCGGCTTCAATGCCCTGCGCTCGATCTCGCCACAGTTTACCCAGATCGGGGGCGCATCCACGCTGAGCAGCCTGACGCAGAACTCGTTCATCAGTCTTCAACAACTGTTGCCGACAGGCGAAACGGCGAGCGCGGGATTCATCGCCAATCGGAATTCGACCAACAGCGCCTTTAATCTGTTTAATCCCAGCGTCACGGGAACTCTGAATTTCGCGTTTTTGCAGCCGCTGCTGCAGAACCGCACCGGCATTCAGTTCAAAGCGCCCATCGAGATCGCCCGAACGCAGCTTGCCATCACTTCGAAGCAAAGCGAGGCTCACATCGCCGATGTCGTCGCTGCGGCCGCCGGCCAATATTGGGATGCGATCCGCGCGCGTGACAACATCAAAGTGCTGCAACAGACTCTGGATCTCGCGCAGAAATCGTATGAACGAGACAAGCAGGCGCTCGATCTCGGGGCGCTCGCGAGTCTGGATATCTATCAATCCGAAACGCAGGTGGCCCAGCGGAAGACCGATCTCGTACAGGCCCAATATGCCTATCGGGCCTCGCTCGACGGACTTCGTCACCTGATCGGCGCGGATCTCTCACCCACGATGCGCGCGCTCGAAATCGATCTCAACGACGACCCGGCGGCGATCCCCAACCGAGCATCCATCCTGCCCTACGAAGAGGCTTTGACGGCGGCACTCCGGGTCCGTCCGGAACTGGATGCGGCGCACCGGCGCGTGACCATCGATGACCTTAACGCGCGTGTAGCCCGGAATCTGATGCTGCCGAGGCTCGACCTTACGGTGCAGGGGGCCGCCACGGGCCTGGGCGGCAACCAGGTGGCCATCGTCGGACCGCTCGGAATCACCACGCCGGCAGTCTCGGGCGGCCTGCCGGATACGCTGGGCCAGGTTTTCGCCTTCAATTCCCCCAGTTACGGCGCCGGACTGCAATTGACTCTTCCCTTCCGCAGCACGGCGGCGCGGGCGCAACTGGCGGACGCGTTAATCTCCCGAACGCGCGATCAATATGGCGAGCGACAGGTGCAGCAGCAGGTCATTAACGACGTGCGCCAGGCTCTCACTTCTCTCAATCTGGCAAATGCGACCATCGAATCGGCGACGCGCGCCCGCGACCTGGCGCGCAAGAACGTGGAAGCAGAGCAGCAAAAATACGAGCTTGGCACGATTACCGCATTTGAGATGCTGGATTCGCAGTCGCGCCTTGCAAGCGCCGAGAGTTCACTCCTCAACGCATTTGTGGGATACCAGCAGGCTTATGTCAGCTACGAACGAGCGACATGGACGTTGCTGGACGGACTCGGGATGGTGCTGGAGCCCGTCCGGCGTTGACCCCGCTGGGAACAGGCCTGTTCAGGCTTTCCGCGACTTGAAATCCAGCGATGCGGAGTTCATGCAGTACCGAAGCCCCGTTGGTCGTGGACCGTCCTCGAAAACATGTCCCAGATGCGCATCGCACCGTGCGCACGTCACTTCGTTCCGCACCATGCCATAGCTGCGGTCCGTATTCTCTTTGACGTTCTCTTTCGCGAGTGGCTGGTAAAAGCTCGGCCACCCGGTACCGGATTCAAACTTCGTCTTCGAATCGAACAGAGGCGTGTCGCAGCAGACGCAATGATAAAGGCCGTCGGCGTGATTATTCCAGTACTTGCCCGTGAAGGCGCGCTCCGTACCGGCCTTGCGGGTCACGTCGAACTGTTCCGGTGAAAGCTGTTTGCGCCACTCGTCGTCCGATTTCACGATCTTTTCCACTTCTTCCACTCCCTTGCGATTTCCTGCCGCGTCGAACTGAACGATCCTGACCATTTTCACGCGCCCTTTATCGGTCGCGGCCATGGCCAGCGCGGAGAAACCGAATCCGCAGGCCAGAAGAAATCCGCGCCTGCCGGTCTGATCATTGAGACAAGTCATCTGTTTGCTCCTTAGCGCTTGTAGAGGTCCGGATACTGCTGCTTCAGCGCTTCGATCAGAGGCAGATCCATGTGCACGATGTACGGATGCGTCGGATTCTTGTCGAGGAAGTGCTGATGATAGTCTTCGGCCGCGAAGAAGCCTTCGAGCGGTACCACCTTCGTCACGATGGGATCGCGAAAAACATGCCGTTGATTGAGTTCGGCGATGTATGCCTCGGCCGTCTTCTTCTGTTCCTCGTCGGCGTAAAAGACGGAAGACCGGTATTGCGTCCCGACATCGTTGTGCTGCCGGTTCAGCGTCGTGGGATCATGCGCCACGGAAAAGTAAATCTTGAGTAGTTGCCCGTAAGAGATTTTCGCCGGATCGTAGGTGATTTTGATCGATTCGGCATGACCGGTATCGCCCACCTCGACTCGCTCATAACGGGCGGTGTCACGCTTTCCGCCGGCATATCCGACTTCGGTATCGGTCACGCCTTTTACGTGCTCGAATACGCCCTGCATCCCCCAGAAACAGCCGCCCGCCAGAACAGCCGTTGCCTTCTTGCCCGCCGGAGCGCCCGCCGAAGCGGCCGGCGGATCGGGAAAGGAAGCGGCGAGGAGGCCGGCTGCCAGCAAAGGCGCGGCGATCGCGATACGAATGAAAACGGAACTGCGCATATACCCTCCAGACTCTTTATCCATGGACCCGGTCTGTCTATTCCAATTTATATTACGTCCGATCCGCCCCACCGGACTCCGTTTCCGAAGATTAGCGGCGCATCCTCGCCGGACGATTACACTGGACGATGGCCCAGCCGGACTCATTCCGCTATCGCGAGGCCGCCGAAGGATACCTCGAACTGCGCACCCTGCGTCGCCACGCCCGCGTGCCGCAACTCTGGGCATTGGGCGTCGGCGCGGTCATTTCGGGCGACTTTTTCGGCTGGAACTTCGGACTCGCGGAAGGCGGGTTCGGCGGGATGCTGATCGCCCTTGGGGTCATGACCCTGTTGTTCGCCGGACTTTGCTCGAGCATTGCCGAGATGTCGCCCGCTCTGCCCCACGCCGGCGGCGCTTATTCGTTCGCCCGCACCGCCATGGGTCCGTGGGGTGGCTATGTCACCGGACTCGCCGAGAACATGGAGTACATCCTGACGCCCGCCGTAATTGTCGTTGGCCTGGGCGGTTACATGGGATCGATCTTCGGAACGAGCCCCGCCTGGGACCCTGTGTGGTGGCTCTCCTGTTACGCGGTGT
>DASZUZ010000684.1:0-7677 GCA_035547415.1 Bryobacteraceae bacterium
CCCTCAAACCGCCAGATAGAATCTTCAGCCCCTCACAAATTTGCGCCCATCGACACCGGTGCCGCGGATATATATAATCTTTCGCCGTCGGCAACGCGCAACTTCTCAGGCGGCTCCGGATCGGAGCAGCGGAAGAATCCATACCGTGATGAGGTGATCCTATGGCGGGAATCGACGATAAGGAAGCCACGCAAAGGGTTCTGTCGAGACGCGATGTAATCAAGGGCGTCATCGCCGCGGGCGCTGTGTCCTCGGCGGGCTATATGTTCCGGCGATCTGTCGTGCGGGCGCAGTCCTCGGCGCCGGGCTCGGTCGAGCGCCTGATCACTTTAAACGTCAATGGTCAGCAGCGGCGCGTCGACGTCATGAAACAGGAAACCCTCGCCATGACGCTCCGCTACAAGTTGGGACTAACCGGCACGAAGCTCGGCTGCGACCGCTCCGAATGCGGCGCGTGTACCGTGCTCCTCGACGACGTTCCTCACTATTCGTGCTCGGTCCTCACCCACACGGCGCGAGGCAAAAACATCGTTACGATCGAAGGGCTCGCCAGCGCGGATGGAACCCTGCATCCCGTGCAACAGGGTGTCATCGACGAACAGGGCTTCCAGTGCGCGTTCTGCATGTCCGGCTTCGTCATGGCCACCGTCGGGTTCCTGAAGGTCAATCCGAATCCCACGCGCATGGAACTGGCGCACGGTATCTCGGGTAACCTCTGCCGTTGTCAGGACTACGACAAGATCCTCACCGCCATGATGCGTGGCGCGGAAAATTTAAGGAGAGCGTAATCGTGCCTGCCAAATTGCCGGATACGTCTGCTTCTCTTCCCACTCATGCGAATTACAAGCTGATTGGCAAGAATTACACAACGCCCGATCTCGTCGCGAAAGTGACGGGAAGGGCGAAGTACGCGGAAGACTATCGCGCCGACGGCATGCTCTTCTGCAAGCTGCTGCTCAGCCCCGTACCCCATGGCCATATTCGCCATATCGACATGACGGAAGCCCTGTCGATGCCCGGCGTCAAAGGCATCATGACGGTGGACGACTTGCCGAAACCGGCGGACGCCATCACCGACATGGGTGTCCGGATTCCCGCAAACCCGCTCGGTGAACGGGGCCTGACCAACGATCCCGTGTATCAGGGCGAGCCGATTCTCGCGGTCTGCGCGATCGACGAATTGACTGCCGCCAACGCCATCGAGAAGATCCGTCTCGATATCGAAAGGCTGCCGCACGTCGTGGATCCGCTCGTGAGCCTGCGGCCCGGTGGACCCAATGCGCGCGTCGAAGGCAACGTCTGGATCCGGCCCGTCGTCGCGCCCGGGACCCCCGCGCCCCCGCCTCAGGTGAAGGAACTCAAGTGGACGGACGCGGATTTTGCCGAATATGACAGCGGTAAGTTGCCCATGGGCACGCCCGCGGATCCCGAATTCACCATCGGGAACGTCGAAGAAGGCATGAAGAAAGCCCATCTCGTTCTTGACGAGACTTTCGTCACGCCGAACACCAGCCACCAGTGTCTGGAGACCCGCACGGCCATGGCTTACTGGCAGAACGGAAAAGTCTTCGTGCACTGCTCTTCGCAGAGCACGGCCCAGACCGTCCCTGCTCTCGCGCGCTGGCTGCAGATCGATCCGGCCAATGTCGTGGTCATCAGCGAATACACCGGTGGTGGCTTCGGCAGCAAGATCACCAGCGCGATCTCGGCCATCATCCCGGCGATCATGTCGAAAAAAGTCGGCGCGCCCGTGATGATGCGCATCAGCCGCGAAGAAGAGCATTACATCGGCCGGGCGCGTCCCAGCCTGCATGGCAGGCTCAAGGTCGGATTTACGAAGGAAGGCAAAATCACCGCCATCGACATGTTTGTCCTGATGGATAACGGTCCTTACGACCCGCAGGGTGATGGCCCCACGTCCGGCCGCATGATCTCGCTCATGTACCAGCCGGAAACGATGCGCTGGCGCGGCATCACTGTGTTGACCAACACGCCGCCCCGAGTGTCGCAGAGCCAGCCGGGCGGCTTCCAGGGCATCGCGCTCATGGAGCCGATTCTCGCGAAGGCGTCGCGCAAACTGGGCATCGATCAGGTGGCGCTGCACCGCCTCAACTGCCCCGAGGGCAAAGCGAAGATGGGTCCGCCGGATAAAAACGGCAAGCGGGCTTACATTACCGGGACTTACATCAAGGAAGCTCTCGACCGCGGCGCGGAACAGTTCGAATGGGAAAAGCGCAAGGCCCGGCCCAAAAAGAGCGGAACGAAAGTGCGCGGCATCGGCGTGGCGACCAGCGTCTTCGTCGGCGGCTCGGTCGGCTTTGACGGCCTGGCGATTATCAAGCCTGACGGCCGGCTCTATATCCAGTCGGGCATCGGAAATTTGGGTACGGCCTCGATGAGCGACACCCACCGAGTAACCGCTGAACTTCTCGGCGTTCCATGGGAGAAGTGCGAGATCACCTGGGGCTCTTCCGCCAGAAACCTCCCCTGGAGCTGCCCTTCCGGCGGCAGCCAGACCACGCATGCGCATACCCGTGCGGCCTACGCGGTGGCGATGGACGCGAAAAAGAAGTTGCAGGAGATTGCGGCGAAGGATTTGGGTGGCAAGCCCGAAGACTACGAGGTTGCAAACGAGCGAGTCTTCCGCAAAGGCGGCGGAGCCGGCATGAGCCTCGCGCAGGCTGCGAAGCGCGCCATCGAAATCGGCGGCGTCTACGACGGCCACGAAGTCCCGAAAGGCATCAACAAGATGACTGCGGCGTCCGCGCAGGCGCTGGCGGGCCAGGGTCTTCTGGCGACGGCGCGCGATACCATGCCCCGCGACGGCGCGACGCACTCGTTCGTCGCCGGCTTTGCCGAAGTGGAAGTCGACGTCGAGACCGGCATGTACCGCATTACGGATTACCTTGCCGTGGCGGACGTCGGCACGATCGTTCACCCGCGCGCCCTGGGAGGCCAGATCCTGGGCCGGTCGATGCTGGGAATCGGCCATGCCATCGGCCAGAAATGGGTCTACGACCAGCATTACGGGCTGCCGCTGGCCAAGCGCTTCCACCACAACAAACCGCCGACCATTCTCGACGCCCCCATGAAGATGCAGTGGGCGGCGCTCGACATTCCGGATCCCGAGACCCCGATCGGCGCGAAAGGCATCGGCGAGCCGCCCGTCGGCGCCGGGTGCATGGCCGTAATCAACGCCCTGACGGATGCGCTCGGAGACGAGGTCATCCGGCGTGCTCCTGTAACGGCCGACACTATTCTGGCCTCTCTGGAACTGGGCCGCCCTGCCGGAGAGAATCTCACGGCCCACATCTAGGCGCGGAAAGAGAAAGGAGAGCGGAATATGGCTATCGTTCGCGACATCATGCCGGCATTCGAACTGTTTCAGCCGGCCACTACGGAAGATGCGCTCGGCCTGCTCGCGCGCTACGGTTCGGACGCTTGGGTGCTGGCTGGCGGCCTCGACAGCTTTGACTGGTTGAAGGACCGCATCAAGCGCCCTCAATTCGTCATCGACCTGAGCCAGGTGAACGAACTGCGCGGCGTCCGGCCGTTGGACGGTGGGCTGGAAATCGGCGCCATGACCACCCTGACGCAAGTGGTCCGTGACCCGATCGTGCGGGAGAAGTACAGCATCCTGTCGGAAGGCGCCGAAGCGGCCGCCTCTCCGCAGATCCGCAACCAGGGAACCATCGGCGGTAACGTCTCCCAGGACACGCGCTGCTGGTATTATCGCGGCGGCTGGAAATGCTATCGCGCGGGCGGTAACATCTGCTTCGCGGACACGCCCACGGCCGTCAATCGTGAGCACGCCATTCTCGGCGCGGACCGCTGCGTCGCTGTCAATCCCTCGGACACGGCTCCCGCTCTCATTGCCCTCGACGCAAAGATGGTCATTCGCGGCATGAAAAAAGGCCAGCGCGTCGTCGATGCCGAAGACTACTTCATCGGTCCCGGCATTGATATCACGCGGATGAATGTCCTGCAGCCTGGCGAACTGCTGACCGCGATCCGCATCCCCTCCACCTGGGCGGGCGCGCATTTCTATTTCGAGAAGATCCGCGACCGTCAGGTTTGGGATTTCCCGCTGGTCAACATCGCTTCCGCGGCCGTGTTGAACGGAGACCGGATTGACCGCATTCGCATCGCGGTGAACGGCGTGGCCGCGCACCCGGTTCGCCTGAAAGAGGTGGAAGCCGCCGTCGCGGGCAAATCGCGCAACGCGGAGACGGCCGATATGGCGGGGCAGATGGCAATACAGGGCGCGCAGCCTCTCCGCTACAACGGCTACAAAGTGCCGCTGATGCGCAATCTCGTGAAGCGCGCGATTCGTGGAGTGGAGGAACCGGCGTGGGCATCGTAGAGTGGGCAAAGAGTCCGTGGGGACAGGACGTCCCGATCCACATCTTCTGGTATCTGATCTGGGTATCCGCGATCGCGGGCCTCGTCTTCCTCGTGGGCCATGCGATCTGGGTACGCTACTTCTCGAAGCCGGAGGAGTTTGCCGAGTCAGCCGCTCCGCCGTCAGCCGTCAGCCTGCCTGAGCGTGTCGCCCGGCACTCTCTGGCCGCCCGGTTATTCCACTGGGTGATGGCCGCGGCGATGCTTGCTCTCCTCATCACGGCGTTCCTCCCGAAGGTGGGCGTAAAGTTCCCGTGGGTCACGTATCACTGGATCGCGGGAATCGTACTGATCGCGTCCATTCTTTTCCACATCGTCCATGCCAGTTTCTTCCTCGATTTCTGGTCGATCTGGCCGGACAGAGCGGACATCGAGGATGCGGGCCGGCGTCTCCGGAGAGCGTTCGGGCAAGCCGCCCCGCCGCCCCGGCGCTTCGCCAAATACCCGCTTGAAAACAAGCTGTATCACGGCGTGATCGTGCTCGCCGGACTTGCCGTGGCGATCACAGGTTTCTTCATGATGTTTCGCGTCCGTACGCCGTTTTTCACGCGCAATCCCTACCTGTTCGGTGATATGACGTGGGGTTTGATGTACGTTCTGCACGGACTGGCGGGGGTGGGCCTCATCGCGCTGATCACCGTGCACGTTTACTTCGCCGTCAGGCCGGAGAAGCTCGATATCACGAAATCGATGATCTTCGGTTCCATGAGTCGCGAGCACTATCTCGAGCACCATGATCCGCGTCGCTGGGCTCCGGTGCGTCTGAGCAAGGCTGCCGAGGTGAATCGGCCGGAATGAATCTGGAAACGCGCTGCGGCGCCATCGAAGAATGCTATGAGTTCATGCTGGCTTATGCGGCGCAGGGCCTGGCCGACGACGCCGGCAGCCAGGCGGGCTCGCAGATCCGCGAGTTCCTGCGGCGCGCCCTGGCGGCGCTCTCCGGAATCGCGGATGAATTTGCCGCGGCCATAGCGGAGAACGAACTGCATCCCGCTGAACGGTATCTGGCCTTTCTCGCGGTGCTGGCGCGGGACGCGTCCGACTCGCTGGCAGCCATTGAACTGGTGTTGGCTCAGCCGGCTATCAGCTCTCAGCTAATCGATAACCTGAACGCGTCGATCCACCTGCGCGCGCTGCTGACAGACCTCTTTCTTCTCGACGAGATCCTGAAACTCCAGCGCATCCGGACGCCAGCCTAACCGGGGATAAACATCCGGAGGGCTGCCCCTGCCATCACTGCGGTTGCGATCCAGCCCAGGATGACGATCGGCCGGCCCTCCGTAAAGCGACCCATCACGGACTTTTTCGAGACCAGCAGGATAATTACAACCATCAATGGCACGGCCACGACGCCATTAATCACGGCGCTCCAGAACAACGCCTTCATCGGACTGATCGGCGAATACTGAATCGCGAGAGCGGCGAGCACACTCACCGCAATCACCCCGTAAAACCCGCGCGCGTCGGTCGCCTTTCGCTCGAGACCCCACCTCCAGCCCATGGCTTCCGAAAGTGCGTAGCCGGCGGAACCCGCGAGCACCGGCACCCCGATCAGTCCGACCCCCAGAATGCCCAGTGCGAAGACAATGAATGTGAAATCACCGGCGACCGGCCGCAGCGCGCTGGCTGCCTGACCGGCCGTATTGATGTCGGTAACGCCCCCTGCATGAAGGGTGACGCCGGTTGCCAGCATGATGAAATACGCGGTGAGATCGGAGTAAAACATTCCGCTCCAGGTGTCCCACCGGATCCGGCGAAGTTCCCTGGCGGCGGGACGCGCATCGCGCACGAGCGGAGCGGTCCCCCGTGTTTCCATCATGTCCTCGACCTCCTCGGACGCCTGCCAGAAGAAAAGATACGGGCTGATCGTGGTGCCGAAGACGCCCACGATCACCGCGGCCGCGCCGGAATGCAGCGGGAACTTTGGCCACACCGTGTGCAACGCCACCTGGCCCCACGGCACGTGCACGGTGAAGAGGACAGCCGCGTAGGCCAGCAGCGAGACGGTAAGCCATTTCAGGAAGAAGACGTACCGGTGATAAGGAATGAGCACCTGCAGCAACAGCGTTCCGAACACGAAGAATGCTGTCATCGCATGCCGGTTGAACCCGGTGACGAGTTCCGCGACTTCGCCCATGGCCGCGACGTCGGCGGCGATGTTGAGAGTGTTGGCGAAGAGCAGCAGAAGAACAACCCCGTAAAGAATAAACGGCGGAAACGCCGCCTTGATATTGGCGGCGAGTCCTTTCCCCGTCACCCGGCCGATATGCGCGCACATCGATTGAATCGCGGCCATCAAGGGGAAAGCCAGCGGCATCGTCCACAGCATGTTGAGGCCGAACTGAGCCCCCGCCTGGGAGTACGTGGCGATTCCGCTCGGATCGTCATCGGCGACGCCCGTGATCAGCCCCGGTCCGATTCGCGATAACGGATGCTTTTTCAGGCGTTCCCAAAAGAGCTGAAGAGTATTCTCGCTGCGGCGCCGCATGGCGCCCTTCGGAGGGACTGGTGAACGCATTACGTTCGGTCAGGGCTCCATCGCCGCTGAAGCTGCATGGTGATTCAGCTCAGTTTACCCGATCGGACAAATCCGGCAGTTGTGGGGCCATGGCTTTCGCGCTGCCGCCGGGCTTCCGCCCGGCGTTCCCGACTCGCGCTACGCGGTTCATCCGGGCATACTCGCTGCTGGTGGATTCCGGAGGTCCCGCGACCGTTCGTCCACCTGTCAGCCCCGGTCTATGGCTTTTTCTCGATATTGTTGCCGAACAGAAATCCGATCTCGGCGTCCGCCCGGGCCTGATCCTGGTTACTGCCGGATGGGCCGAACGCAGAACCGGGTGTATAGCTGATCGCATGGACCCAGGAGAGGTCTCCCCGGACGAAGAAGCCGCCATATTGGAACGTCGGAGTCAGCGTGCCTGATACGCCTGCGCTGCCCGGCCCGAAGATCAGATTAACGGACTGCCGGGAAGCGCTGCCGGTGCTGCTGATATATTCCCACCGTCCCGCAAGCGAGAAGCCGTGACCGAAGGCGCGGCTCGCCAGGATCGCGCCGCCCTGGGTCGATGCGCCGTCGATAATGCCGATCTTCCGGTTGGTTGGCACGGAGCTGTATTGATAGTAAGGCTGTACGATCCACTTTCCCTTTGTGTACGTGTAGATGAGGGCGTACATGCTGCCATTGTTCTGGACGGGTGTGGCGGGAGTTTGAAAAGCAGTCTGGCCCAGGTTTCCCATGGCGGCGAACACCACGCTGTGTGGCCCGTTGGCATAAGT
>DASZUZ010000685.1:0-1933 GCA_035547415.1 Bryobacteraceae bacterium
AGAACCTGGACGGGTCCTTCACCGACGTCACCGCGGCGGCAGGGTTGTCGAAGGCCGGCAATAACTATGGAATGGGCGCCGCGGTCGGCGATTACGATAACGACGGGTTCCCGGACCTATACGTCACGAGTTTCGGCCGGAACGCGCTGTACCATAACAACGGTGATGGCACGTTTACCGATGTCACTGAAGAGTCGGGCACTGCAGGCGGCGGCTGGTCGGTTTCGGCGGGGTTCCTCGATTACGACAACGATGGCCGGCTGGATCTCTTTGTTGTCCGCTACCTCGATTGGGATGTGAGCCGGAACATTCTCTGCGGCTCGCCATTCCATGCTTACTGTCGCCCCGACAAATACAAAGGCGTGACCAATCTGCTGTTCCACAATGAGGGCAACGGCCGGTTTCGAGATGTCAGTCAGTCCTCGGGCATCGCCTCGGCTGTGGGCAAGGGAATGGGCGTGGCCTTCAACGATTACGACGGTGACGGTTTAACGGATATCTTCGTGTCGAATGACGGCATGGAGCAGTTCCTGTTTCGCAACCGGGGAAACGGCCGGTTCGAAGAGCGCGCCATCGACGCAGGCGCGGCGTATTCGGACGACGGCAAGACCTACGCCGGTATGGGCGTCGCATTTGGTGACTACGACAACGACGGACTGCCCGATATTGCGGTGACGAATCTCGCGCTGGAAAAATACGCGCTCTATCACAACGATGGCGGCGGACGCTTCTCTTACGCCAGCCTGACGACGGGACTCGCGCGGCTGACGGCGCGGAGTTCCGGATGGGGGATTGCTCTTCAGGATTTCGACAACGATGGATGGAAAGATCTCTTCGTCGCGCAGAGTCACGTGCTCGATAACGTGGCGCGGATCAACTCCGGTCTGCGCTATCTGGAGCCGCCCGCGCTTTTCCGCAACGTCGAGGGAAAGTTCGAAACGGCGGACCTCGGTCCGCTGCCGAACGTGGCGGGGCGGGGCGCTGCCATTGGCGACGTGAACAACGACGGCTCGCTCGACGCCGTCGTGGCCGTGCTGGGTGGGCATCCGCTGGTGCTTCGCGGGCATCCGAACGGTAACCACTGGCTCACGCTGAAGCTCGTAGGCACGAAGAGCAATCGCGACGCCATGGGAGCGAAGGTGCGCGTCGGCCGGCAATCGGTCTTCTGCTCGAACTCCGGGAGTTATCTTTCGGCAAGCGATGGCAGAGTCCACTTCGGTCTGGGACGTGAGGCGCACGCAACGGCCGAAATCTTCTGGCCAGACGGCAGACGACAGGTGATTGAGAACATTGCGGCGGATCGGATCGTCACCGTGAAGGAGCCGGAATGATCGCATCGTTGCTGCTGATCCTTCTGGCGTTTCAGTTCACGCCGGAACTGCGGCAGCACGTCGACGCCGGTCTCAGGGCAAAAGCGGCGGGCGACCTCGACACCGCAATCCGTGAGTTCAGCCGGGTCGCCGAACTCGCTCCGAATCTGGCGGCTGCCTATGTGAACCTTGGCGCCGTGTACCTGGAAAAGAAGGACTATGCGGACGCGATTCGGGAACTGCGCAAGGCGCTGCGGATCAAAGACGATCTGCCCGGCGCTCATGGCATGCTGGGCACAGCGCTGCTGGCGCAGGGTTTTGCCGGTGAAGCGATTCCTCATCTCGAAAAAGCGCAGGCCGACGACCTGCTCGGGGTCGCGCTGTTCGAAGCCGGACGGGTTCGCGAAGCGGTAGACAGTCTCGAAGCGGCTTTGCTGAAGCGTCCGGATGACCCCGATCTTCTCTACTACCTCGGCCAGGCGCACGCGCGTTTATCGAAGCAACTCTTCGTCCGGCTCAGAGAAGGCAACCCGGAGTCGGCGCGTACTCACGAATTGCTGGGCGAAGCCATGGCAGGGTCCGGTAACCGCGACGCAGCGGAAAAGCACTTTCGGGCCGCACTG
>DASZUZ010000686.1:0-4396 GCA_035547415.1 Bryobacteraceae bacterium
CCGGGGAGGTGGTGGTGTTGACGACCGGAATCTCCTCGGTCACCGCAATCTGTTGCGCGAGATCCCCTACTTCAAGACGAAGGTTGACGACGGCTTCCTGCCCGACGGCCAGATCGATTCCGGTCCGCACGATCGGCTTGAAGCCCGTTTTCTCGGCGCGTATTTCCTGCTGACCGAGGGGAAGCGCGGAAATTCTGAAATCGCCCGTGGCGTCGCTGGTTACCGTGCGAGATGCGCCTGTCTCGAGACTTTTCACCGTGATCTTAACGCCATTCACGGGCGATCCGGATGCGTCCTCGATTTTGCCCGATACGGACGCATTGACTTGTGCGAGCCCTGCCCCGGCGGTGAAAGCCAGCAGCAAAACGAGATTGATGTGTTCGACCCAGCGAAGGCGCATATTTTGATCATAGGACGACCCAAATTACCGAAAGGCTACAGCATCAGGGGGAAATAAAAGTTCCGTCACAGGAACCTGTTCCGATACCGGTGCTCCTCCGGCGCTGAATGGATAGAATGGGGGCCAGCGCGATGAAGTTTTTCTGTCTGCTGTTCGCGGTGGCGGCTCTGGCAAGGGCCGAGTCTGCCAGTCCCGAGGAATACTTCGAGACACATGTGAGGCCCGTGCTGGCGTCGAGGTGCTACGCGTGCCATACGGACGCGAAGTCAGGTGGGCTGCAACTGGATACGCGCGAGCACGTGCTGGCTGGTGGCAAATCGGGCCCCGCCATCAAACCGGGCGATCCTGACAACAGCCTGTTGATCCAGGCGATCCGCCAGACGCATCCGCGTCTCAAAATGCCTCCGGGCGGCAAATTGAAGGACGACGAGATCGCAGGCATCTCAACATGGATAAAGGACGGTGCGGTCTGGCCTGCCGGTCCGGCAAAACCGGTGAAATATCTCATCACTTCGGACCAGCGAAATTTCTGGTCGTTTCGCCCCGTTGTGCCGCCCGCGCCACCGAAGGTGAAGAACGAAAGGTGGGTTCGCTCCGATGTGGATCGCTTCATCCTCGCGAAACTGGAGGAGAAAGGGCTCTCTCCGGTCCATGCCGCCGACCGCCGGACGCTGATCCGCCGTGCCACCCTGGATCTGACCGGCCTGCCGCCGACACCGGAGGAGGTCGACGCGTTTGTTCACGATAAATCGCCGGATGCATTTGCGAAGGTGGTGGATCGCCTGCTTTCGTCGCCCCGTTACGGAGAGCGCTGGGGCAGGTACTGGCTGGATATTGCGCGCTACTCGGATGACAAGCTGAATTCCACGCAGGAAGAACCTTATACCAACTCATTCCGGTATCGCGATTGGGTGATCGCCGCTTTCAACTCGGACATGCCGTACAACACGTTCGTGAAGGCGCAGATCGCGGGTGACCAGCTTCCGGAGAAAGAAAAGTACGAGGCCGGACTCGGATTCTATGCGCTGAGTCCGGAGATGCAGGATGACCGTGTCGACGCGACGACGCGCGGCTTTCTCGGACTGACCGTCGCCTGCGCCCAATGCCACAACCACAAATTCGATCCCATTCCGCAGAGCGATTATTATTCGCTGCTCGGGATCTTCGCGAACACGGAGCTTTCGCAGTACCCGCTCGCACCGCAGTCGCAAGTGGAGGCATATAATGCGGCGAAGAAGAAGGTCGATGACAAGCAGAAGCAAATCAGCGACTTCGTCGACGGCCAGGCTGCAAGTCTGGGCGAAATCCTCGCGGGACAGGCGGCCGCGTATATGCGGGCTGCTTCGGGAGACGCTCCCAATCCCGGACTCGATACGGAAACCGTCGGAAAGTGGAAGACGTACCTGGCTTCCCCCGAGAAAGATCATCCGTTTCTGAAAGCCTGGTTCGGGGCCAAGACGCCCGAAGAAAGAAACAAGGCTGCCACTGACTTCCAGACATTGCTTCTGGCCGTGAACGCCGAAAAGAGGCTGATTGACGATAAGAACCACATCACGCTGGGACTCAATCCCAATCGCAACGATCTGAGTCAGGCGAATCTCGTCTCCCTCGAGCGCAACAAGTTCGTGCTGTGGGAGGACTTTTTCAGCGCTCGCGGAGTGCTGCATTACGGCGACGGAAAAATCGACCGGTTCCTGGCCGGACCCTGGAAGGAGCATCTCGACGCCCTTCACTCCGAGTTGGCGACGCTCAAAAAAGCGATGCCGCCCGAGTATCCGTATCTGCAAACGATCGAGGACAAGAAAAGCCTCACCGAACAGAAGGTATGGATTCGCGGCGACCGCAACAACCCCGGCGACCCGGCGCCGCCGCATTTCGTATCCGTTCTCAGCGCGGGCGAACCAAAGCGATTTACTCGTGGAGCCGGCAGGCTGGATCTTGCAGATGCGATCGTCGACCCCACGAATCCTCTGACGGCGCGAGTCATCGTGAATCGCGTCTGGCAGCACCACTTCGGCCAGGGAATTGTGCGCACCCCGAGTAACTTCGGCGCGCAGGGAGACCGGCCGAGTCATCCGGAATTGCTCGACTATCTGGCCGCCGAATTTGTAAAGAACGGGTGGTCACTCAAGAAACTGCACCGTACGATGATGTTGTCGGCAACGTACCAGTTGAGCGCGGCCCCGGACGAAAAAGACGCTGCCGTCGATCCCGACAACCGGCTGGTCTGGCGCTACAACCGGCAGAGACTGGATGCCGAAGCGCTACGCGACGATCTGCTCTTTGTGTCCGGCAATCTGGATCTCAAAGAAGGCGGCGCCGCCGCCAGCCTGGGCAAAGACAATGCGCGGCGCACGGTGTATTGTTTTGTCAGCCGCCGCAAACTCGACGCGGACTTCGCCCTGTTCGATTTCCCGAATCCGAATAACACGAGCGAGCAGCGAACCGCGACCAATGTGCCTCCGCAGCGCCTCTACTTCATGAACAACGCCTGGGTGATCGCGCAGGCGAAGTCGACCGCGGCCCGCCTCACCGGGGACGCTGCCACGCGGGTCGACCAGGCATACCGGCTGTTGTTCCAGCGCACGCCGACTCCGGAAGAGAAGAAGCTGGGGCTCGACTTCGTGCGGGACGCGGGTGAGAAGGGCTGGGCCGAATACGCCCAGGCGCTGATGACTTCGAACGAATTTCAATTCATGGACTAACCATCATGATGACGCGACGTGATTGCCTCAGAACGTTCGGGACCGGCTTCGGGATGACGGCGTTCGCCAGTCTGGCGAACGCGACAATGAACACAAACCCTCTGGCGCCCAGGGCTCCGCATTTCGCGCCGCGGGCGAAGCAGGTGATCTTCCTTTTCCTGAACGGCGGCCCCTCGCAGGTCGATACGTTCGATCCGAAGCCGATGCTCGACAAGTACAACGGCAAGCCCATGCCATCCGGCAATCTGAAAACGGAGAGGAAGACGGGAAACCTTCTGAAATCGCCGTTCGCGTTTAGAAAGTACGGGCAGAGCGGGATCGAGGTCAGCGAGATTTTCCCGAAGCTCGGCGCCCATATGGACGAGTGCTGCGTGATCCGCTCCATGTATACGGATCGCCCGAACCATGAGCCATCGCTTCTGCTGATGAACACGGGCGACAAGCAGGTGGGGCGGCCGTCGATGGGCTCGTGGCTTACGTATGGGCTCGGCACGGAAAACCAGAACCTGCCCGGTTTCGTGGTTCTGTGTCCGGGATTTCCGGTGATCGGGCCGCAGTTGTGGGCTTCGACCTTTCTGCCGGCTGTCTACCAGGGCACTTATATCCCGAACAACGAGAAGACCCCGGACAAACTGGTGCAGTACATCCGGAATCCCGAGTTATCCGCGCCGGAACAACGACGGCAACTCGATCTGCTTGGAAAGCTGACCGAAATTCATCTGAAGCGGGTCGGCGAGGACAGGGAACTCGAGGCCAGTATCCAGTCGGCTGAGATTGCCTACAGAATGCAGTCGGAGGCTCCGGAGGTCTTCGATATCTCGAAGGAGCCCGAAAAGGTTCGGGAGCGCTACGGAACAAGCGATTTCGGACGCGGTTGTCTGATGTCCCTGCGGCTCATCGAAAAGGGCGTCCGGATGGTACAGGTCTACTCCGGCAATGGCCAGCCCTGGGACAATCATGACGACATTCTGATTCACCGGAAGCTGGCGCGCGACGCGGATGGTCCGATCGCGGCGTTACTGGAAGACCTGAAGTCCCGCGGACTGCTGGACGAGACACTGGTCATCATCAGCGGAGAGTTCGGTCGAACGCCGGTCGTTGAGGTCAGCGGGCTGGTAAAAGTTCAGAACGGGCGGGATCACAACAGCCACGGATTCTCCACGGTGCTGGCGGGGGGCGGGGTAAAGCGCGGCTATGTCCACGGCGCGACTGACGAGTTCGGGTTTAAGGCAGTTGAGAAGCCTGTACACATACACGATCTGCACGCCACGATCCTTCATCTGATGGGTTT
>DASZUZ010000687.1:0-1670 GCA_035547415.1 Bryobacteraceae bacterium
CCTCGGCACTACCCACCAGTATCATTACTTCGCCAACGGACGCGAGATCGGCGGCTACCAGGTCGCGGGATACAACCCCGATTCCTATCCGCAGCCCGGGGTGCCGCATGGTACGCTCAGCGAGCGCAAAACGATCGAGAGCAAAATCTATCCGGGCATGAAGTCGAACTACTGGGTCTACGTGAATGCCGGTGCAGACCTCGTGAACGGAGCGCCACTCATGGTCTGGCAGGACGGCGAGACGATCGTCGGCAATCAGGACTGGATGCGCCTTCGCCTGCAAACGGTGTCCGACAATCTGGTCGCCCAGAAGAAGATTCCGCCGATGGTGCACGTGCTCATCCAGCCCGGCACCGGCGGCCAGGAAGCCCGCATGATGCGCAGCATCGAATACGACACGGTCTCCGACCGCTACGGGAAGTATCTGCTCGAAGAAGTTCTGGCCGACGTTCAGACGACTTACAAGATCCGGCAGGACGCCTACTCGCGCGCGATCGCCGGCGCCTCATCCGGCGCGATTTGCGCGATGAACGTCGCCTGGTATTACCCACAGCAGTTCAGCCGCGTGCTGTCGCACATCGGCAGTTATTCAGCCATCCAGTGGCATCCGGAGAAGAATCAGGATGGCGGTTATATCGTGGCGTTCCGCGTGCGCCGCGAGCCGAAGAAGAACATACGCATCTGGATGTCGGATGGCGCGGACGATATCGAAAACAACACCGGAAGCTGGCCGATGAATAACATCCAGCTCGCGAACAGCCTCAAGATGCGGGGCTACGATTTCCATTTCCGCTTCGGCGTCAGCCTGCATTCGATCGCGCAGGGCGCACTCGATCTGCCGGAGTCTCTCACCTGGCTCTGGCGTGACTACGATCCAAAGAAGACGGAGCAGGTCTACCAAATGGAAGACAGCGAGAAGGCAAAACCGCTGTTCCGCGTGAGCATCACCAATCGCGATGCATGGTAGCGGGCGCAATGCTAAACTCAATCCGACGGGAATGGGGTTCTCCCGATAACCGCCGCTTGCCGGCTGATGACTCCTGCCAAATAAGCGCCGCGATTTCCTCCGGCGCCAGGAGATGGTATGAATAGTCATCGCGCGTTTGCATTCCTTCTGGTCTTTCTCGGCGGGGGCCTCGGCTCCATCCTGCGGCACGCCGTCAACGAAAAAGGTCCAATCCTCTGGGGCGTCAACTATCCGTGGAGCACGGTCTTCGTGAACATCGCGGGCTCGCTCGCCATGGGTCTGATCGCCGGCTGGTTCGCGCTGCGCGGGCACAGCGGTCAACTGCCGCGCCTCTTCCTGACCACCGGCATTCTGGGCGGCTTCACGACGTTCTCGACGTTTTCGCTCGACGGATCGCTCCTCCTCGAAAGAGGCGACACGCTGGCCGGGATGGCATATATCGTGGGATCCGTTGTGGCCGGTATCCTCGCGCTCTTCGCGGGGCTGATGATCATGCGGTCGATCCTTTCCTGATCCGCGGCGGGCCATGCGAAACTTCTATCGATTCGATCCGGGTCCGGATATGCCGGAGATTGTCCGGATGATTGTCGAGATCCCGAAAAATTCGAACCACAAGTTCGAGTTCGATCCGGCGCACGGCGTGTTCCGTCTCAGCCGCGCGCTCTATTCGCCGATCCACTATCCCGGCGACTACGGCTTTGTT
>DASZUZ010000688.1:0-5878 GCA_035547415.1 Bryobacteraceae bacterium
CCGCGCCAGGCGAAGCTGGATCTCGTAAGTCGCGTCCAGCGGGAAGGTGTAAGGAACCGTCGTGCCCCCGCGCGTGCCGAAGGGAAGTTCGTCGAAATGCTGTTCCTGCGTGAGATCCGGCGGCAGCAGGATCGTATCGCCGCCCGGAGAACGAACCGGACTCCCCACAGCCAGCCGGCTGATTTTCTGGGCCGCCGAAAGATATCGCTCCAGCAGCGTGGGCGAAAGTTCTCCCACCGTGACATTGTCGAAGCCGTGGCTCGAATCGTCGCTGGGAAGAAGCGACGAAACATCCACATCGACCGCCAGCAGGTCGCGGATCGCGTTGTGATATTCGGTGCGGTTGAGACGCCGGAACGTGTCGGTGCGGCCGGGATCGGGTTTCGCCGCGGCGAGATGATCGAGTGAACTCTCCAGAGACGAAACCACGCTTTCATACGTGCTTTCATCCGGCCGTGGCAGACCCGCGGGCGGCATGGTACGGGCCCGCAGCTTCCGGGCTACTCTCTCCCAGACCGCGGTGTGCTGGCTGATGTTCTGGCCATCGATCGTGTTGAGCGCAAGCCCGGCTGTTTTGACCTTATCGTTGTGGCAGCCCGTGCAGTACCGCTCGACGAATGCCCGGAGTGGAACTTCGGAAGTGGGAACGGTTCCCGAGGGCTGCTGAGGTACTGCCGTCCAGGCCGCCCCCGCGGCCATCAGCGCGACCTTCCAGCCGCGCGAAACCCACAAGTTCCGGTGTCTTCTCATCCGCACTCCTGCTACCAGCTCAGCCTTGCATTCAACTGTATCGTGCGCGCCCCGTTTGTGCTGGTCAATTGTCCAAAGCGGGGGTTCGTTATTTCCGTGACCAATCCCGTCAGGTTGGTGTGGTTCAGCGCGTTAAACATGTCGGATCGGATCTGAAACTGGATCCCCTCGGTGATCTTGAAATTCTTGGCGAGCGAGAAGTCCACATTCCATAACCCGGGCCCGCGAATGGCGCCGTTGCCGATATTGCCCGGACGGACTGTGGCGCCGGACGCAGCGATGACCGGGACGCGGGCAAAATCCGCCGTATTCAGATACCGAAGCGTCGTCCGGTAATCCGTCAGTACGGCGTCTCCGCCGATGTAATCCGGCCGGCTGCTGGGCAACGACGAAGACTGGGTCACCGTGAACGCGCTTCCGGTCTGCGCGGCGACGATTCCGGATAATTGCCATCCGCCGAGCGCCGGACGCAGGAATCGCCACTGATCGAGAGTGGGCAGCTCATACAGCCATTGAGAGGCGAAGTAGTGCGTAACGTCTCCGGCCGAAGGTCCGCGATCGGCCCTGTAATTGAAGAAGTCCTGCGTCTTGGTCGCTGCGTCGCCCTGGTAATACGCGCCGTTGTCGCCGCCCTGGGGTGAGAGCGACTTGCCCCACGTGTAATGCACGCTCCCGCTGAGTTTGTGCGAGTACCGTTTGGTCAGCGTCGTCTGCCAGGAACTGAATACCATCTGCTGCGAGTTATCGATGTAATAAGTGACGGAGAGCAGCGGATTCGGCCGCAGGCCGGTCAGCCGGTCGGGCAGATCCATCGGGCGCTGGGCCAGAAACTTCACGCCGCGCGTCCCGACAAAGCCGCTTTCGAGCACCAGCGTCGGCGTAATTTCCCTCTGAAACCCCAGAGAGTACTGCATCGTGTAAGGGTTCTGCAGTTGAGGATTGAAAACCGAGAAGACGCTCAGAATGCCGCTGGCCGCCTGCTTCGTCTGGACCACCTTGCGCAGATCGTCGGTATACAGAGGGAACTGGAGTCCGTAACTCAGTACGTCCTGTTGCGTGAACGCCGACCGGAACGGAACATCGCTGCCGCTCTGCACCGACTGCCACATGGCGCCCGGTACCTGGCTGCTGAAGAGAATGCCGAATCCGCCCCGGATTACCGTCTTCCCTTTCGATCCGGGGGAATAGCTGAAACCGAAACGAGGAGCCAGATTCATCGGATCCGGCTCGTACGGGCTGCTCTGCGGGCGCAGCGGTCCCACGTGGAATTGGGAATCGAGCAATCCGTCAGGGTTATAAAAGCCCGTGCCCGCGCCTTTGACGCCCTTCGCGTGCACCACCAGGTTGGAATAATAGTCGTTGCGCACGCCGAAATCGAGCACCAGGTCAGGCCGGATGCGGTACTCGTCCTGAGCGAAGAATCCGAAGTGATACAGGTTCGCCGTGTAAAGGCCGTTCCCGAAATTCGCCGTAATCGTGGTCGGAGTATTGCTCAGCAGTTGCGCCAGCGTGTTGTAGTGGAACTCCGGATTCTGGGGGTCCGTGCGGCTGCAGCAGATGCGCGTGTAATCGCCCCCGAATTTCAGCGAATGCTTGCCCATCTGCTTGGAAACCTTACTGCTCAGGTTGATGGTCGGCCCTTCGATCGCGTAATACTCGGACGATGGCGTGCTCCACCCGAGTGAAGTGGAGATCAGCGGAAGCCGCTCGCCGAATGCGAATTGTTCGGTTGAATTGCCGGGGTTGAGTTTGTTGAAAAACGCATCGAGCCGCCCGAAATCCGAGATGCTGTAGCCGAAACGCGTCTCGGATGTCCACGTGGCGCCGCCTGTCGTGTAACTCGCTGTCCCTCGCTCCGCCACGTTGTTGTAAGTCCGGTCGTTCGCTCCGTTCACGTAAATGGTGGGAGTCAGATAGTACGGCCGCCCGTGGCTGTAGCTCAGTGACAACCTGCTGACGCTGCCGAGCATCACATCGCCCTTCAGGTCAATGTGGTTATCGCTTTTCTGCGCCGATTTCGCGAGCAGAAACGTGCCCGTCGTCGCGCCGGCCGCGACAGGCTGGTTCGGCAGCGGTACGGCGGAAAGCGCAAGGTTATAAGAGGGGACCGCGGCCAGAAGCTGATCGCGAATCGCCTGCGTCGGCACCGTGCCCTGAACCACCTGCGAACTGCGCTCCTGATATCCCTCGTAATCGCCGAACAGAAAGATCTTGTCTTTCCGCAGCGCGCCGCCGGACGATGCGCCGAACTGATTGAACGTCAGCGGAGCCTTGGTGGCGAGCAACTGGTTCCGCGCATTCAGGTTCTCGGCCTGGAAATTCTCGAACAGACTTCCGTGCCACTGGTTGGTTCCTGACTTCGTCAGCAGGTTGACCTGCCCGCCCAGCGCATCGCCGTATTCGGCGGGCGCGACGCCCTTCACCGTCTGAACCTCCGCGATGCCTTCGAGGCTCATTACCTGGATATAGCCGGAATTCCCGTAAGTGGAATAATTACGGCCTTCGGTGTTGCCGCTCGCGCTCGTTCCGTCCACCGAAAAGTTCGTGCCCGCCTCGCCGACTCCGTTCATGCGAAGTTGCCCGCTGCCCGTGCTGACTCCCGTGCCGAGTTTGAGCAGACCCGAAAAATCGCGTCGCGCCAGGGGAAGCTCCTGCACGGTATTGCTGTCGATCGACTGCTGCTGCTCCGCCGAAACCGTATTGAGAAGAGGCGCTGTTCCTTCGACCTTCACGGTCTCGGAAACGCCGCCGACTTCCAGTTGATAGGTTTGCCGTGCCTGTTGTCCGGCGCTCAGCACGATGCCCGCGGTTTCCAGTGCCTTGAATCCCGCGCCTTCGATTCGCAGCGTGTAAGAGCCGACCGGCAGGAACTCGAATCCGAATTCGCCCGTGGCGTCCGTGGTTTTGCGATAGGTCGCCGCCGTTCCTTCATTGGTGAGAATAACTGCCGCGGCGGGAACCGTGGCGCTGGTTGAGTCCGTTACGATGCCATACAGTGTCGCCGTCGTCACCTGCGCGGCGGCGGAGCCCGCAAACGCGCAGCAAGCCAGAATTGGCAGCCATTTGTGCAGAGAAATACGCGATATCCTCACAATCCTTCACCCCGTGAGCCGTTTCCGGCAATTTCCTGGTGGCAAAATCTTATACAACGGCCTTCGGGGGCGCAACGATGCGGGCGGCGAGTGTCCAGAATGCTGGACGAGATCTCAGCAGGCGGGAGGCGTCGTTTTGGGGAGAAGAGGGAGGGCGTCCGCCGCTTTGGGGGAGGAAAACGTTTTCGTATCTGCTGCCGGAGCGATCCTTTCCGCCGTTTTTTTCATGCAATCCAGCAAAAAGCCGATATTTTCCTCGCGGATCTGGATCGTTGTACCCGTGATCCCCAGCGCGCCGATCACCCGGCGCAACCCGTCCAGCAAAGGCACCGCGAGGCACCGGACGCCTAAGGCCTGTTCTTCGTCATCGAAGGCATATCGCTCTTTCCGGACCCGTTGAAGCCTCGCGCGCAATTCCTCGGCGCTCTGGACAGTCCTGCTGGTGTGCCGCATCAGGCTGCGATTGTTCAGGAAATTGTCCAGACAGTCCCCGCGCAGTCCCGCCAGAAGAACATTCCCCACGGCCGTACAGTGGAGGTTCGCGCGCTTCCCGGCATAGACGTCAATGGGCATATCGGAACCTTTGAAAGTTTCCACGTACAGAGCCTGGTCCCGATCGAGCACGGCCACGTAACTCGCCAGTCCGACCGCTTCGGTAAGATCCTTCAGATGGGGCCGCGCCCGGTCCCCAAGTTGCAGGCAGGCGCCTGTCCCGCAACCCAGAATCCGAGCCTTCACGCCAAGTGAATATAAGTGCCCGCCCGCGTTCTGCTGAACATAGCCGAGTCTCTGGAGCGTCACGATCAATACATGCGCCGTGCTTCTGGGAATACGCAGCCGGCTGCTGATCTGAGCGAGTGTCCCGCCGTGCATGGACGCGTCGAGGAATTCCAGAATCGCGATCGCGCGTTCGAGGGAAACGGAACGCGCCGAACTGTTCGTCACCATGCCGTTCGTGACCATGCCGTTCGTCACAATGGACGCTCACCTTTTGAACTGATCCCTGCCTCAGTAACCCCTCGCGCTGCGCCGGGGCAGAGTGATTGTAATCGCGCCGCCGCCAGGGAATCAACTCTTTTCAGGAGGTCACTCGTTTGTTAGCATCACGGGAAGCGAAGGAGGCCGATGCGCAGTTCCGTCCGGGTAATGGGGTTTCTCGTTCCGTTGTGTTTTGCTTTTGCTTGTTACGGTCAGAGGTCCTGTGAAAGTCTGAAGGGCTTGTCGCTTCCGCATACCGCAATTACGAGAGTGGAATCCGTCGCGCCGGGATCCTATCGGGAAATAGAGCATTTGCCGGGATACTGCCGGGTCGCCGCGGTTCTCACGCCGTCTTCGGATTCGCACATCGAGATGGAACTCTGGCTCCCCGCCGCCGGCTGGAACGGCAGGTTCGAGGCCGTAGGCAACGGGGGCTGGGCGGGTAGCATCAATCTGGCCGGGATGGCCGCCGCGCTCGCGGAAGGTTACGCGACTGCCTCGACCGATACGGGCCACAAATCCGCCGAAACGCCGGGCGCGTCCTTTGCGCTCGGCCACCCGGAGAAACTCATTGACTTCGGAAGCCGGGCGGTTCATGAGATGACGGTGACCTCGAAGAGCATCATCCGCGCGTTCTATGGCGCGGACCTTCGCCTGGCTTACTGGAACAGTTGTTCCAACGGAGGCAGGGAAGGGCTGGTCGAGGCCCAGCGGTTTCCCGAAGACTACGATGGCATTGTCGCTGGCGCGCCCGCGGCCAATTGGACCGGGCGGGCTTTGTCGTCGCTCTGGGTCGCGCAGTTGGTTCATAAGAACGAATCCGGTTACATCCCGCCGGCGAAGTACCCGCTGCTGCATGACGCGGCGCTGCGGGCCTGCGATCGTCTGGATGGAGTGGAAGACGGGATATTGGAAGACCCGTTGCGGTGTAAGTTCGATCCGGGTGTTCTGCTCTGCAAAGGCTCGGACGAGGCTTCCTGCCTGACTGGGCCGCAGGTCGAAGCCGCTCGCCGGATATACGCCAGGGCGACGGATGCGGGCGGCAAAGAGTTCTATCC
>DASZUZ010000689.1:0-1656 GCA_035547415.1 Bryobacteraceae bacterium
ACGCTGATTCGCGCAAGCGGCTGCCGGTCGAAGTTGAGAACGCCGTCGCTTGTCGCGACCAGCACCTCCCGGAGGTTATCGGCATAGGTGACCTGCACCTGGAAGATGCGCCGGTCGTAGGCACGCGCGGCGCGATCGGCCCGCTGCGCGAGTTCCACCCGTTCTTTGAATGCCGTCTCGCTCGGCGCCTTCAGGACCGGATACAAATTCCGTTTCACGCCTTCCTCGAGTGGCGTCTTCTCCACCTTCGAAGGGCCTGCCGCGATCATCGCGGCCACCTGCGCGGCGTGCCGGATCTTCTCGGGACTCAGATCGTCGGAGTAGGCGTATCCGGTTCGTTCGCCCGCGATGACGCGAACGCCGACTCCCAGAGAAACGCCTTCGGTCGCGCTCTTGACGATCGACTCGTCGATGCTGATCGAACTGGTCGCAAGATATTCAAAATAAAGGTCGGCGTAGTCGCCCCCACGCGACAACGCTTCGGCCAGGTAGTTTTCCAGATCCCGCCGTGTGAGACCGAATTTCGCGGCGAAAAAGGAATCGGAAAAGCTCATATAACTACTTTCACTGTAGCAAGTTGGGGTGAGACAATAGGCGTTTGAACCCGTTCTCACTCGAAGGAAAGACAGCCCTGATCGCAGGCGCGAGCCGCGGCATCGGCCTCGCCATCGCCCGTTCCATGCGTGATGCCGGTGCGAATGTCGTCCTCGCCGCGCGATCGAAAGACAAGCTGGATTCGCTGGCCGAAGAACTCGGCGGCAAGGCCGTCGAACTCGACGTGAAAAGCGACGAATCGATCCGGCGCGCCGCCGAAGAAGCCGGAAATGTGGATATTCTCGTCAACGTGGCCGGAACCAATATCCGCGCCCGTTTCGAGGACTATTCGCCCGAACAGTACGAGCATATTCTGCAGACGAACCTCCATGGCATCGTCCGGCTCACGCAACTGGTAGGCGCGAACATGATCGCGAGGGGCAGGGGAGGCAAGGTCATCAGCATCGGAAGCCTGATGACGCTCGTCGGTCTGCCTTACGTTTCCGTGTACGCGATCACCAAAGGCGCGCTCGGCCAGTTGACCAAAGCGCTGGCGGCGGAATGGGCCGCTCACAACATCCAGGTCAACTGCATTGCGCCGGGTTTCATCCTGACGGACCTCAACCGCGATATGTGGCAGAAGGAAGAGATGGATCGGTGGATGAAGGGCGCGCAGGCAAGCGATCGCCTCGGGAAACCCGAGGACGTTGCGCCTCTGGCCGTCTTTCTCGCCAGTCCCGGAGCGGATTACATCACCGGACAGGTGATTGCGGTCGATGGGGGCTACTCCACTACGGCGAAATGGCCTCTGCAACTGCCGGGAGCGTAGTATGTGGCGCGCGGTCCTCATCCCGCTGGTTCTCGTGTCGGCCGTAGCGCAGGTGCCTCAGCCCGCGCCGCCCCCGTCCGTGGAATTTGTGTGCCCGATGGACCCCGACGTCCGCGCAAAGACTCCCGGCAAATGCCCCCGTTGCGGCATGCAACTCGAAGCGGGGATTCAGCAGCCCGTCGATTACCGCCTGGAGTTAACGACCAGGCCGAAGAGCGTGCCCGCCCGAAAGCCCGTGGATCTTCAATTCCGGTTCATCGATTCCCGCACCGGAAAGACAGCGACGAAGTTCG
>DASZUZ010000690.1:0-1630 GCA_035547415.1 Bryobacteraceae bacterium
GTCGCCGCGTACTCGTTCAGCACGTCTTTCGCATGGTCGCCGTACAGCCGCTCCACGCCCTTCTTGTAGCTCTCGAGGCCGGGAGCCGCGTCACGGCCCAGAACCATCCGGCCGTTCATCTCTTCGGAATTCCATCCCGCGAGCAGCGGCACATGCGCCTGCTTGCCGGCTTCGAAGATGGCGCGAGGCGATTCCGGGAAGAAATATCCGTCAATGGTCGGGCTGAAACGAGGCGTTCCCGGGTTCCCCACGGCTTCAAAAATCTTCTCAGTCGGCATCGCCCGGAGTTCCGCGATATTCGACGCGCCGAGCGAGGTCGCGAACTTCACGCCCTGCTGTTCCCCTTCCACCAGCGGCACCGGGGCCAGCGCCGCGATGATCGAGCCGCTTTCTCCGATCGCTCCCGCGATCAGGTCCTTCGAGAGCGGTGAAGCCATCTGCGCGCTCACCGAGATCGATCCGGCGGATTCGCCACCGATCGTGATCTTCGCCGGATCCCCGCCAAAGGCCGCGATGTTCCGCCGCACCCAAAGCAGAGCCGCGTTCTGGTCCAGGAACGCATAATTACCCGAGGCGTGGTGCGGCGATTCCCTGGTCAGGTCCGGATGCGCCATAAACCCGAAGACGCCGAGGCGGTAGTTGACTGTAATCGAGACGATTCCTTTTGCCGCCATGCTCTCGCCGTCGTAGCGAGGTTCGGAGCCGTCGCCGGCCTGGAAACCGCCGCCGAAGAAATAAACCAGCACCGGCAATTTCTCTTTGCCCGTTTTCGCCGGAGTCCAGATGTTGAGGTAAAGGCAGTCCTCGCTCATGCCGTTCGAGCGAAATCCCATGTCCCCGTAAATCGCGTGCTGCATGCAGCGGGGGCCGAACTGCTTCGCTTCGCGCACGCCCGTCCAGTCTTTAACGGGTTGCGGCGGCATCCAACGCAGATTTCCCGTCGGGGGTTCCGCGAACGGAACGCCTTTGAATTCGCGGACGCCGGATGCTTGCGGGCCTGTTCCTTCGAGGACTCCGTTGGCGGTCTTGACACTGTCGGCCGCCGCCAGCGACGAGGCAAGAGCCAGCGCGGCGACGGTGGTTTTGAAGTGGGTTCGTTTCATACGAGATTTCGTGGCGGCAAGGTTTCGTGGCGGGATATGGAAGCGGCGCGGGATTTCCCCGCGCCGCTTGTTCAGACAGGCTACTTCTTGTCTTTCTTTGGTTTCTTGGTTTCTTTCTTACGGTCCATCCCTTTGGCCATCGAAACAATCTCCCTTCGATTCTGATTATGCAGTGTCGCGCGAGCTTTTGGTATAGCTGCGGCGTCAGATCCGCAAAAAGATCTTCCGGCGGTACATCCACCACAGCATGAGCCAGTAAGCGCACAGCACCGCGACTGCCCGGAAGAACGGCGTAAAGATCCCGCCGAGCACCGGGAGCACATAAAGGCCCAGGTGAATATTGAACGAATCGATCAGGAAGCGCTCGAACAGGTGCGCCATCAAGTAGGCGGCGATCGAATTCATCCCGATCACCACCAGCGGAAAGGCCCACCGCCGGGGTCCCTTCACCTCGATGATCCAGGTGAATCCCGCCAGCAGTAGGAAGCAGGCGCCGCCGCTGAAGATCGTCCACGCGGGAGTCCAGA
>DASZUZ010000691.1:0-2711 GCA_035547415.1 Bryobacteraceae bacterium
TCTCTGGGCGAAGATTGAGGCCCGCGAAGCCTCGACGAACCTTTTTGGCAGAATGGCCAAAGCTCTGGTTACCGCCGCGCTGGCGGCGAGCGTTATTCTCGCACTGATGGTTTCGACCCTGAATCAGGTCGATCCGGCGCCGAACGCCACGTACATTGAGGCTCTGACCGTCGATCATGCCTCGACTCTGGAACCTTTCAATCTCGAGCGCATTTCGGAGATGGAGCAGCAATAGCGTCCATGCCACGCACGCGCCTGACTGCAGCCCTTTACCTCGTCATCGTTTTCGCCAGCGGAATCCTGGTCGGGGTTGTATCCAATCGCCTCTACATGACAAGTACCGTCAACGCGACGCGCCTGCCGCTGACGATGGACCAGTATCGGAAGCAATTCTTTGCGGAGATGCGCCAGAAGGTCGGGGTCAACGACGCTCAGATCGCGCAGATCAATCAGGTTCTTGACAACGCGAAGCGCAAGTTCGACGACCTTCACCAGCAGGAAAAGCCAATCCGGGATGAGATCGATCAGGAAAGAATAGACGGGATCAGAGACGCTCTGAACGATCGGCAAAAGATCGCGTACGATAACTGGCGGGCCGAACGAGCCCGTATCCAGGCGGAACAAAAGAAACAGCAGCAGGAAAAGAAGAAGTAGTTCCGGGCGACTGTCTGTCGCGCCCGTCCGCGCTTCTGGCGTTTTTGCGTTAATCTGCTAAACATGCCAGTCGAGTGGTTGCGAAACATTCATCGCCGCGATCTGTTCCGGCAAGGCGGTTGGCTCGCTATGGCCCAGGCCATGGGCGCCGGGGTCAGGACAGCGGCGGCCGCGCCGCTCGAGTTCGGGGCAAATCTTTACCGCTCGATCGGGGTGAAGCCCGTCATCAACGCTCGCGGCACCTTCACGATTATCACCGGTTCCCAGACTCTTCCCGAAGTAAAGCGCGCCATGGATGAGGCGTCGCGCGGTTACGTTCAGATGGACGAACTGATGGACGGCGTCGGTCAGCGGCTGGCGGAACTGACCGGGGCCGAATGGGGTACCGTCTCCGCCGGGTGCTGCGCCGCCGTCACGAACTGCACGGCTGCCGCGATCGCCGGTTCCAATCCGGAGCGGATGCAGAGGCTGCCCGATCTGGCCGGCCTGAAAAACGAAGTCGTGATTCCGGCCTACTCGCGCAACGTCTACGATCACGCGGTCCGGATGCTCGGCGTGAAGATCGTCGAGGTCAAAGAAAGATCGGAACTGGACAGCGTTTTCAACGATCGCACCGCGATGGTTTATATCCTGGCGGGGGACGGCGATGACGGCCCGCTGGGTACGCGAGCCATCTGCGAGGTGGCGCGCCGGAAGAACGTACCTGTCGTGGTGGATGCGGCGGCGGAGATTCTGACGCTCAAGCCGAATGTCCATCTGGATCGTGGGGCGACGGCCGTTGCGTATAGCGGCGGCAAATGTATGCGGGGACCGCAAGCCGCGGGATTGCTGCTGGGCGAGAAGAATCTGCTGCAGGCCGCCTGGGCCAACAGCGCTCCGCATCATGCGTTCGGACGTTCGCTCAAGGTCGGCAAGGAAGAGATCATGGGTATGCTCGCGGCCGTAGAGATGTGGGTCCGGCGCGATCACGAAGCGGAATGGAAGCAGTGGGAGTCGTGGCTCGATCAGATCGCCTCGGGCGTGAAGCGAGTGGACGGCGTGACTGCGCGTATCGGTCAGCCTGGCGAGGGGCTATCGATCCGGACGCCCCGGCTGACGGTGGAATGGGATGGCGCGAAACTCGGGATCACCGGGCAGGAGGTCGCCAAAGTTCTGCAGGATACCGAACCCCGGATCATTCTCGCGGGTGGAACCGGAAGCCGTCCGGGCAACATGGCGAGCACGGTCACCGTGGTTCCTTATATGATGATGCCCTCGGACGTGAAGGTTGTTTCGGACCGGCTTTATGCGGTGTTGTCGAAGCCGCCGAAGTTCGAGAATCCTGCGGAGCCGCAGCCGCCGGCGATATCGGTGGCGGGCCAGTGGACCGCGCGACTCGAATACGGCCGGGGCAGCGCCGCGCATAACGTCGTGCTCGAGCAGGATGGCGCGAAACTCACGGGGACGCACTTTGCGGAGTTCGATTCCGGCGATTTAACGGGCACGGTTTCCGGTAATACCCTGCGTTTCCAGAGCGGATACCGGATTCAGGGTCAGCACATCAGTTATCTTTTCAGCGGAACTGTGAGCGGGGACAAGATGTCCGGGACTGTCGCGATGGGCGAATACGGAGAGACGACGTTTACGGCGGAAAGGCACAGATATCCCGTGGCGGGCGCGCGCCGTAATCGGGGATGAAGCTGGTTGCTGGGCGAGAGCCCGATTCTCCCTATCTTTCGAATTCGAAGTGGATGACCTCGGTTCCGGGTACGGGTTTTCCGTTTTCGCGGACCGGTTCAAAGCGCCATAGCTTCGCGGCGTAAACGGCGCGTCCGGCGAGATAGGATTCCAGTCCGCCGTGCGGCCGGGTAACCGGCGACGCCGAGGTGACGCGTCCGCGGGCATTAATGTGAACGCGGACATCGATCGGAATCTTTCCCCGTATGCGAGGCCGGATACTGGCGGGGACGACCGGCGGGACGCGATGAATCGCTCGTGCCCGGGTCGCCGCTGGTTTTGCCTCGACGGGATTGGGGGCGGGCGCGGGCGTTGGAGGAGGCGTCTTCATGAAGCGGAAC
>DASZUZ010000692.1:0-6656 GCA_035547415.1 Bryobacteraceae bacterium
GGCTACGCTGCCCCCTATGGTTATGGCGGCGGTTACTATGGCGGATATTATCGCGGTTACGAACACCATCGCGATCATGACGACTGGCATGGCCGCGGCGGCTGGGGCGGTCGAGGCGGTGGTGGCGGTCGCGGCTGGGGCGGTGGTGGCGGCTGGCACGGGCGCGGAGGCTATCGTGGCGGCGGTGAACACCACCACCATTAACGAGCAAAAGGGCAGGCTTCGGCCTGCCCTTCTTTTTTCCGTGGGACAAAAACGACCAGGGCCCACGGTACGATTTGAACGAACCACCTGCATGCAAAGGTGTTCGCTCCGCGACGGGACGCCTCGCGCTTGACCGGCCGATCACTCGCCGCCGCGGCTTTTCAGCCTGCCGCGGGTCACCGTGATCAGCGTATCCGCTCGAAACAGCATCCTGCCGGCGCCGGAATTTCGGAACGGCCTTTCACTCGCTCGCAACAGCGCGACTGCCACCATTACGAGGTCAACGTTCCCGGCCTGCGCCTTCAATTCCACGCAGAAGACCTTTGCGAAACCGTTCGATGCCCAACTCCTTCGCTCCGCTCGATTTCGAGGCCGATGCGGGGCGTTATCAAGGCCAGACACCCGTTTTTCGCGCCGATCTACGGCGCTCCGGCAATCTTCCCGGTCCCCACTCCCCTTCGGGCCGTTTCGGGCCCTCCGGATCAAAGCGTTCAACCGGCTCGATTCACCGGAAGCTCGTCTCCGGATCCATCCGATCGTCACTCCCCACTCTTCGCCGCGGTTTCTTTCGATTCCGCTTTGTATCGGCGCGGAGAACTCGCTACGTTCCGTTCGACTAATCGTTCCGTGAACCCTGGAACTGAGTCGATCATGAACCGGCCGCGCCGATTCCGTCAAACGGAAAAACCACTTTTCCCGCGCCTTTCCTCAGCTTTTTTCAACCATTCGATTCAATCACTTGGGACGCTGTTGCGGTGAATAGCCTGTGCATAAACCAGCGCCCCGCCGTTGTGTTCCGAAGACGGCGAATCGGGCGGGAAAAGTCTTCTCTGGCTCAAATCCACCAGCGTGGTGGCGCGCAACCAGAGAGACGGATCGATGGGGCCTGTCTTTTCTGCAGGTTACGTTTGGCGCGTGACATGCACTTCGCGGCGTTGTCATGGGTCCACGATCGCTCATCAACGCTGTCACTTACTGCTCCATCGGCCTGCTGACTGTGACCGGCGGGTTCGCTCAGGATCAGCCTCCCGTATCCCCGCCACAGCAGCAGGATCAGGCTCCTCATCCGTGGCGTCCAGCCAACGATACAGACGCGCA
This sequence comes from Bryobacteraceae bacterium, assembly GCA_035547415.1. Taxonomy (GTDB): domain Bacteria; phylum Acidobacteriota; class Terriglobia; order Bryobacterales; family Bryobacteraceae; genus BOG-234. The sequence continues at coordinate 1,303 of DASZUZ010000692.1, forward strand.
ACCCGCGCCTGACGATCCCCTTGACGCGGATCAGGCGCAGCCGAATCCGGCTCCGCCGCCGCCCCACTTTTCCCAACTGCCGAATCCGGATACGCCGCTGCCGGGCAGTGCAGCGAATCCGAATTACGGCAGCGTGCCGGCACGGCTCACGATCCGGCCGGGCGCTTTCGTGACGGTCCGGATGAATCAATATCTGTCGTCCGATCGTAATCAGCAGGGCGACGCATTCTTCGCGGCGCTGGCGGAACCGATCATCGTCGATGGCGTCGTGGTGGCCCAGCGCGGACAGACCGTGAGCGGCCGCGTGACGGAGGCGCAAAAGGCCGGCCGGGTGGAAGGAACTTCGCGGCTAGGGGTTGAGTTGACCGGCCTGACGCTTGTGGACGGCACTCAGGCGCCGATTCAATCGCAGATGATCAACCGCACGGGTTCGACCTCAACGGGACGCGACGCCGGCGCTGTTGCGGGCACCACCGCTTTGGGCGCGGCGATCGGTGCGGGCGCCGATTGGGGCAGAGGCGCGGCCATCGGAGCTGGCGCCGGCGCGGCCGCCGGCATCATCGGCGTACTGCTGACCCGCGGGAAGGCGACAGTGATTTATCCCGAATCCGTACTGACCTTCCGGATTGAGTCGCCGGTCGAAATCGCGACGGATCGCGCGCCGCGGGCTTTCCGCTACGTCGAGCCGCGCGATTACGGGCAAAACGGCTACGGCTACTCGCAACGCCCGGCTCCGGCAATCTCCGCGGCGCCCGCGCCGTATCCTCCAGGCTATTATTACGGCCCCTCTTATTATCCTTATCCGTACTACTGGGGCTCTGGTTTTTCGGTGTATTTCGGTCCGCGGTTCTATGGGCATCGCGGTTATTACCGCGGCGGATTTCGCCGATAAAACCAACGTGAATGCGGGCGTGAAAGCGCCCGCATTTTTCAGCTTCCGAGCAAGCCGGCGGCCCAGGTCGCGAGCCGAATATCCTCGGCCTGCGGCAAACCGCTGACCGCCACCGCGCCGATCACATGACCGTCGCGCCAGACAGGCACTCCCCCGCCCCAGCCGACGAAGCGTTCATCTCCGAAGTAGGCGATTTCGAAGCCTTTTTCGGGATCACGCGCCTTCTTTCCGATCTCCTCGGTGCTCTTCCTTTCACGCGCGGCGGTCCAGGCTTTGTTCATTGCGATGCGAATCGACGAGACCGGAGCGCCATCCATGCGCGCGAACGCGATGAGTTCCCCAAAGGGATCGGCGACCGCGATCACGCCCGCTCCGCCGGCTTTCGCAATCTCGCCCGCGAGCGCGTCGATCACCTTCTTCGCGTCTGCGTAATCAATCGTTCCAAGCAATCGCATCTATGCCGCGTCCACCTCGTTCAGGTTCATCCAGTATCCCGTCATCTTTGCGAAGGTCTCGGAAAATTCCATGAAGTCGACCGGCTTCGTCACAAAACTGTTTGCGCCCAATTCGTAGCTCCGCTCGATATCCGCCGGCTCCTTCGACGTGGTGAGAATCACCACGGGCAAGCTCTTTGTCCGGTCATTCGCGCGAAGCCGGCGGAGCAGATCGAAACCATTCCAGTCCGGCATATTCAGGTCCAGAAACACGGCTTTCGGCAGAGGCCCGCCTGTCTCCTCCCCCAGAAGATCCCATGCCTCCCTGCCCGAACGCGCAACGCGCATATTCGCCTGTACGCGGTTCTTCGCCAGCGCGCGTTCGGCCAGCATGATGTCGTCGGCACAGTCTTCGACGAGCAGCAATGACGGTTGCATCAGCTTCCCTAAGATATCGCAAAGAAAAACGTCGCGCCCTCGCCAGGCCTGCTTTCCGCCCAGATACGCCCTCCATGGCGGTGAATGGCCCGCTGGACGGTGGCAAGCCCGATACCGGTCCCCTCGAATTCCGCTTCGGAATGCAGCCGCTGGAACGGCGTAAACAGCCGACCGGCCTGGGCCGGATCGAATCCGGAACCGTTGTCGCGGACAAAAAACACATCACCGTGAACTTCGGTGTTCTTTCTGAATTCAATACGGGCGGGCGTCATTCGCGAAGTGAATTTCCAGGCATTCGCCAGAAGGTTGTCCAGTACGACGCGCATCAACTGCGGATCCGCGTTGACTTCCAGATCCGGTTCGACGACGACCTCAACGTCGCGGCCCGGCTCCGCGCGCAACAGACTGTCGATCACGGAGTCGGCAATGCTCGAAAGCGAGACTCGCTCGATCCGTAATTCCTGACGGGTGACACGGGAAAGCTCGAGCAGGCTCTGGATAAGAGCTCCCATTCGGGTAGCGCCGGCGCGGATACGCCTCAGCAGATCGCGCCCGGTGTCATCCAGACGTTCCGAATAATCCTCGAGTACGATCTGGCTGAAACCGTCGATGGAGCGCAGGGGCGCGCGGAGATCGTGCGAAACCGAGTAAGAAAAAGCCCTGAGTTCGTCGTTCAGTTGCCGCAGGTCACGCGTGCGGGCCTCCACCTGATTCTCCAGATTCTCCGCCAGTTTTTTATACCGCCGTTCGCTTCTTTCAAGACGGGCGGCGACACGGCGCTCATACCGGATCTCGATGCCCAGCAACACCGCGCCGACTGTCGTAAACAAAAACAGGACCGCCGCGCCGATGAATGCCTTGCGGCGAGTCGAGGCGCCCAGTTGCGTAGTCTGGCGGTTCCGAAGGGCGACTTCTTTCTCTTCGATACGAACCATGCGGTCAGTCAACTGACGCGCCTGATCCATATATTGCTTCCCCCGGTCCGCCGCGACTCGTTCCGTCGCCGCCTTCTTGCCCCGGAGTCGAAACAAATCAATCGTACTCGCCATCTCCTGGCGCTTTTTCCCGCTCACCGCCTCCAGTTGCCCGAAGAGATCGGAAAGCCGGGGGTATTCTGCAGTCTGCCGGCGAAGAACGGCAAGAGCGTCAAGGTGCAGGCGCAGTCCCGTCCGGTAAGGGTCGAGATAGGTTTCCTTACTCGTGATGAGGAATCCGCGCTGCCCGGTTTCCGCATCCTTCAGGTACGACAGCGCCACCTGGGTTTTGTCGATCAGGGCGTGCAGACGGTTCGATTCGGCGTCGAGCGCTGCATAAGCGGCCGCGTCTTTCCTGAAGACCGCGGCCATCACAATGAGAACAAGGAGTGCCCCGGCAAGCAGCGCCGCCCCGGCCCGATTTGCGATCCGCACCGAATAAAATTTTATATCGGACGATTATCTGCTTACCAGTTCGTAATTGATCCGTCCGGCCGGAAATAAGTCTGGGCCCGATTCGTGTCGTATTTCGTCACTTCGAGAATCTGCGTCAGCTGCTTCATATCGAGTTCGACACCGAGGCCAGGACGCTGATTCGGATACAGTTTCCCGTCTTTGAAGTCCAGGCACACGGGCAGATGCGGCAATGTTCTTCCGCCGTAGTTGAACTCCATCAGAACCGGACCGGAGTACGTGCTCAGGCAGTTCACCAGCGCGGCCGTCGCGATCGGTCCCGTGAAATGCGGGACAATTCCGATGAAATGCGTCTCGCAAAGCGCCGCGATTTTCATCATTTCAGTGATGCCGCCGACGTTCGGCAGCGTGGCGCGGATGTAGTCGATATCGTGGTTCTCGACCAGCCGGTTGAAATCCCATTTATTGCCCCACTCTTCGCCCGCCGCGATCGGGACCTTCACCATCTGGCGGAACTTCGGCAGGTCCTGATCGAATGCCTCGGCGCGCACCGGATCTTCGACGAACAACGGCGCGAGCGGTTCGATCAGGGTTGCGCAGCGGATCGCGTCGATGAAGTCGAACCGCTGGTGGAAATCGATGCAGAAATCGCCGTTCTTGCCCACGCCTTCCCGGGCCTGGGCGCAGTCCTCGTAAACCTTCAGTACACGTTCACGGGTGTTGTAGACCGCATTGCCGCGTCCGTTCGAGGCGGCATCCATCCGGAAGGCCCGATAGCCGGCGGCCATGGTCAGAGCCGCGCGTTCCTTCACGCTCATGCCGGGCTTCACGCCGGGGATGATGCCGGCGGTGTTGTAGCATTCGCAGTAATTCCGGACGGTTCCGCCGAGAATTTCATGCACCGGCAGGTTCATCGCCTTGCCGCGGATGTCCCATAAGGCGAGATCGAGCGCGCCGAGCGCGTCTTCCTTCTCGCGGCCGGGCGGATAGAAGAACGACCGCGACATGTCCTGCCACAGATGCTCGATGCGCTGGGGATCCTGCCCGATCAGACGACCCGCGCACTGGCGCAGCGTATCCGGAAAACCACCTTCGCCGATTCCGGTAATCCCGGCATCGGTTCGATCGTGACCACCGTATCCGCCTGGTTGAAGAGCGGATTCGGATTTGGCGGCGCATAGGCGCGGACCCTCGTGATCTTCATTTTCGGCAGCGCGGCGAGGGCGCGCGACGGGCGCAGCAGAGTGGCGGCGGGCGCGGCGGCCAGTGACTTCAGAAACGACCTGCGGTTGAACATGTTTTCCAACGGTTTTATCACACGCGGCGAAGCCGGTCGCCCTAATGGGGCAACGGATCGACTGTCGCTTCGATCACCTCAATGCGCCGCTTCGGCGATTCGCCGTCAAGTTCCTCTTTTTCGAAGGCATCCAGCACGTCGAGGCCTTCCACAATCCGGCCGAAGGCAGTGTATTTGCCGTCAAGATGCGGCGCGTCCCCCAGCATGAGGAAGAACGATGTACTGGCCGAGTCCGGGTCATCGGCGCGGGCCATGGAGACGATGCCGCGCGTGTGTTTAATGTCATCGCGGAACTCACCCTTCAGGGTGTGGACCCAGCGGTCCGCCGGATGAGTCGGGCCCGAAGAGCGCGTGTCGCCCATCCCGCCCTGCGCGACAAAACCCTTGACGACGCGATGAAAGGCCGTGCCGTTATACCAGCCCGTGTCAACGAGCATCAGGAAATTGCGAACGTGGTTCGGCGCCCAATCCGGCTCCATCTGGATCCGCAGCGTTCCCAGGGTGGTTTTGAGCGTCACCGTGCGATGCAACTGATCGACAGGCGTGTCGACAAACGGCTGCGTTTTCTTCTTCTCGATCGTGATGCTGAGGATGCGGACGGGCTGATTGGTAAAACCGTTCTCGCCCGCCGGCGTCTGAGAGATCTTTTGGACCACATCCATGCCTTCGGTCACCCGCCCGAAGGCCGAGAACTTCCCATCCAGAGGCGGTTGCGGGTAGACGCAGACGAAGAACTGAGCGCCGTCGCTGTCCGGCTTATCGGGAATGCGCACAGTGGAAACAACGCCGCGTTCATGTTTCATGTCGCTGTACTCGCCGTGCAGCAGGTTCAGTCCGCCCGTGCCCCAGAGGTTCTTCGGGGTCTTCGGATCTTTCAGCAGCGGGTCGCCCCCCTGAATAATGCC
>DASZUZ010000693.1:0-1879 GCA_035547415.1 Bryobacteraceae bacterium
GGAGCAGCCCGCGCCGCCGGCAGCGGAACCGGAGACGCACGCCGCCCCGGAGAACAAGCCAACCGAGGTGGAAGAATGAACTACCGCGTCACCGTCCTTACTCCCACCCTTGTTGGCGATGGCAACCGGCTCTCCCCCATCGACTACATGGTCTGGCGCGACCAGATTAATGTCCTCGACCAGACACGCATTTTCAAGCTTCTCTCCAAAGGTCCACGGCTCGAAGGCTATCTGACGCAGCTTCACAAAGCGACGAAGCTGGATTTCGCCTCGTGGGGCGGTTTTGCCCAAAACTATGCGGACCGGCGCATCCCGTTCGAAGATCCTGCGTATACGCCCCACTGGAACGCGGCTCCGGCCGAAAGCCTGAGCATTCCGACCTTCGCCGCGAGCGAAGCGGGTCCGTTTCTGCCGGGCGCCGCGATCAAAGGCGCGCTTCGCACCGCTTTTGTCTTCGCCAACGCGAAGCCCGGCGCGATCCGGGACATCGGCGCGAAACTGACGGGCGAGCGTGTGCCGCGTCGTCTCGCCGAACCGCTCGAGCACCAGACCGCCGGGTCGGGCGGGTCAGACCGCTTGCGGGCGGTCTCGATCGGCGATTCCGGTCCGCGTGGCCGGGACGCGTTCAAGGTCTATCTGCTGCGGCTTTCGACCCTCATCACGCGTGGTCCGCAGCAATACGCGCTCGGCTGGAAACAGACCGGCCGGGGAGCGGTGGATGCCAAAAAGCGCGACGAATCCACACCTTCGTTCGCCGAGATGGCCAGTCCGGGCACGATTTTCGAAGGCGAATGGCGCGAAAGTGCTTTTCTCAATCGCGAGGAAGTGCGCCAGATGCTGCGCTGGAACCAGCCCGTGACGCACGAAACGCTGTTCGATGCCGCGAACCGCTACGCGGCGAAACAACTCGAACTGCACGCGCAGTATGCCCGCTGGGCGGCCCTTGAGGAATTCGGCTCCGCGATCGCGGAGCTGCAGCGGAAGCTGGAGACGGTTCGCGGCGAGGGCGGAGCGCTGCTCGCCATCGGCTGGGGCGCGGGGTTTCTGAGCAAGTCCGCCGCCATCGGCGCTGACGACGCCGATCACCGCAAGTTGCTCGGCATGCTGCCCTTCTATCAGCGTGCCATTCAGACCGGATTGCCGTTTCCCAAGACGCGGCGCGTGGTTTTCCTGAAGAACAGACCCGCCACTTTGCCCGGCTGGGTGGAACTGCGCGTTCAGTAGGCCCCGCCGGAATCCGGCTTACCGATGTGGCGGACGGCGGGAGAGGCAAGATCCCCGCCGGAACCGTCCGGAATCACAATATTCTCTTTTACTTTCAAAGGGTTAACGTGTTAGACTCGTAACTTATCATGCGCACAGTTGACCTGATCCTGCGGAAACGCGGGGGTGAAGAACTCAGTGTGGAAGAAATCCAGTACCTCGTGAACGGGTACACATCCGGAGAGATCCCGGATTATCAGATGTCCGCGTTCCTGATGGCCACGTTTTTCGCCGGCATGACGGATCGGGAACTGAGTGCGCTGAGTGACGTCATGATCCGGTCGGGAGAGGTCCTCACGCTTGCCGATATTCCTGGCGTCAAGGTGGACAAGCACTCCACCGGCGGCGTGGGCGACAAAACCAGCCTGATCTGCGCTCCGATCGCGGCCGCGGCCGGAGTAGTCGTCCCGATGATTTCGGGACGGGGGCTCGGGCACACCGGCGGAACCCTGGATAAGCTCGAATCGATTCCCGGCTTCCGGACAGATCTCACGCTCGATCAGTTCCGCGAACAGTTGAAGCAACTCGGGCTTGCCTTCATGGGGCAGAGCGATGAGATCGCGCCCGCCGACAAGCGCCTCTACGCGTTGCGCGACGTGACCGGCACGGTCGAATC
>DASZUZ010000694.1:0-1697 GCA_035547415.1 Bryobacteraceae bacterium
GAAATGCTCCGTCTGAAAGCGCGGAGATTCGACCGCATGTTGCGGCGTCATACCGAACTCGATGATGTTGAGAATCACCTGGAGCAGCGCCTGATCCTGATTGTCGCCGCCCGGCGTTGACAGGGCTAGAAAAGGCTTGCCGTCCTTCAGCACCATGGTCGGGCTCAGCGTGACGCGGGGACGCTTGCCCGCCGCCAGCGCATTCGCGTGAGCCGGCGAATTCACCAGCAGAGACTGCAGCCGCGTGCCAAGTGGAATCCCGGTATCGCCCGCAATCACGGAGGGCAGCCAGGCGCCGCTTGGCGTCGCTGAAAACACGTTGCCATGCGCATCCACCGCATTGACGCAGGTGGTGTCGTTTACTCCCGAAGTCGCCATGGTCGTTTGCGTCATCGGCAGCGGGCCGCCGAACGCGCCCGGACGGCTCTCCATCGACGCATGTTCCGGATCGATCAGTTTCCGGCGGTCGGCCGCGTATTCCTTCGAGAGCAGCGTCTCTTCGGGAATCTTCGAAAACTTCGGATCGCCGTAATACCGGTCGCGATCGGCAAAGGCCAGCTTCACCGCCTCGATCACCGTGTGCAGATAACGCGGCGAGTTGTGGCCCATAGCCTTCAGATCGAAGCCCTCCAGAATGTTCAGCGCTTCGAGCATCACGGGGCCCTGCGTCCAGAAGCCCGGCTTATTGATCGTGTAGCCGCGGTACTCGGTAGTGCGGGGCGCATCGACTTCCGCATGAAACGCCGCCATGTCGCTGTAGCGCAGCAGGCCGCCATTCTTCTCTGAGAAATCGCCGATCTGTTTGGCGAGTGGTCCGCGGTAGAAGTAGTTCCGGACCGCTTCGATCTTCTTCGCGCGCTTGCCGCGGGTCTTCTTCTCGACCGCGATGAGTTGCTCGATCGTCCGCGTGAGCGAGGGCTCCGCAAAGAGTTCGCCGGGCGCCGGAATATGGCCGTTCGGCTGGAAAAACTTCAGCGACACGGGCCAGAGTTGCAGGTACTGCTGGCTTGACGTGATGTAGTTCGAGAAAATCTCGGGCGCGGCAAAGCCGCGTGTGTAGCCCAGCGCCGGCGCGACCACCTGCGCGAAACTCATGGTGCCGTACTTTTCGAGCGCAAGCATCAGGCCGTCAAAAACGCCGGGGACTGTCGCGGCCAGAATTCCATTGGCCGGAATTGGAGGCATGGTCGCTTTCTCTTCCCATGGCTCCGGTTTCCGCGAATTGAAGAAGGCAGGCGTCGCCAATGCGGGCGCTGTTCCGACGCCGCTGATCACCACCGCTGGCTGGTCCTTCATCTTGATAATGGCCGGCATTTCGCCCCCGAGACCGAAGTGGTCGAGTTCCGTAACGGCGGCCGCGAGCGTGGAGGCGACGCCCGCATCGACGGCATTGCCGCCCTGATCGAGGATCTGAATCCCCGCGGCGACAACCAGATTGTTCCCTCCCCCGACCATGTAGTGTGTCCCGCGCACGGGCGGAAACATCGTGGAAGGATTCTGGGCCAGAACGGCAGCGGTTGCGATGGACAAGAGACTAATAGCGATAGGTAGCTTTTGCAATGGGAACTCCGGCCACTTCAATGCGGCTCAGGTCGGCTCCGCCCACGCCGATCTGTTCGGCGAGCAGCAGCGTATTGTCACACTTCGGGAAACCGGCGCTTCCCCGAAGGCCGCGCGGATCGTATCCCATAATTGCC
>DASZUZ010000695.1:0-6403 GCA_035547415.1 Bryobacteraceae bacterium
TCCGGACTCCGGCGCGCGCCTGAGACCGCTTCAGGAAGTAGTCAACGAGTTCCGAGCTGGAGTTACCCATCTCGACGTCGAACGCGTCAACACGGCCCGTGAAGTAGTTGAACATCCAGACGGCGGGAACCGCGACGAACAGACCGATAGCGGTCGTGACGAGGGCTTCCGAAATACCGCCCGCGATCGCGCCGATGCCGGGGGTCTTTTCCGCGGCCATCGTTTTGAACGCGTTGATGATGCCGACAACGGTACCGAACAGACCGACGAACGGAGCGGTGGAACCGATGGTCGCCAGAGCGCTGACGCCGCGCTTCAGTTCGGCGTGCACGATGGCTTCGGCGCGTTCCAGAGCCCGCTTCGAAGCTTCGATCTCTTCACCCGAAATTTCCGCGCTGCCCTGGTGAGCCTGGAATTCCTGCAGGCCGGCCACGACGACTTTCGCGAGGTGGCTCTTCTTGAAGCGGTCCGCGATCTTGATCGCTTCGTCGAGCTTGCCTTCACGGAGCGCGCCGGCGACGGCCGGAGCAAATGCCCGGCTCTGCTTGCGAGCTGCGTTAAAGGCGAGCAGACGATCGATCATCACGCCGATCGACCAGGCCGACATCAGGAACATGATAATGACGACGCACTTGGCGAGAGTACCCATCTGCGTCCAGAGGTGTCCGAAGTCCCATCCCGGCGCTCCAGCTTCCTGCAAAAGCATGAACGCCCATACCTGCGCTTGTAATAGCATTGTTCGTTTTTTCTCCTGCGAGTTGATTTAAAAAAATGACCAGCTTCGTCTGCTTCGAGATCGTTATTGGCTAAGAGTGAAGTTGACGTCGATAGTCGTGAGCACTTCCACGGGTTCTCCGTTGAGAAGCGTCGGCTTATACTGCCACTGCTGTACTGCCTGCATCGCCGCCTGGACCAGCAGCGGCGGGCCACTGACGAGGTGCAGATTCTGAATGCTGCCGTCCTTGGAGATCTTCGCCTCGAACCGCACCGTACCCTGAACGCGAGCCGCTTTGGCGAGCGGAGGATAAACGGGCTTCACCTGACGGATCAGGTTGGCAGCCTGGACCTGTCCGCCGACGCGCACCGGCGCTGAAGGCGGCTTCGGCTTCGCCGGAGGAGGAGGAGGAGGCGGCGGCGGAGCTGCCGGGAGACCTCCGATGATGCCACCGAGAACGCCGCCCGCGGCGCCGCCAGGAACACCACCGGGAACGCCACCGACCACACCGGCGGTAACCGGCGCTTCTTCTTCGGTGATCATCTTGACTTCCTTCGGAACGGTCTTGGGCGCCACAAGCTGGTTCATGACGAACTGCTTCGGTGTCACCTTCACGACCTTCACTGCCTGGGGCGGCGGTGGCGGCGGTGGAGGAGGAGGCGGCGGCGGAGCCGTCAGGAAGGTCGAGAGCTGCGCCTGCGGCATCTGCTCGAAATAGATCAGGGGGATGACGAGGATGACCGCGATCGCTGCTGCCTGTATCAGAAACGATACCAGGATCGTGTACGGCCGTTTTGTTTGTCCTACGCCATCGACGAAAGTTTGCTCAAACATTTTGCCCTCTCCAAAGTGCGCCTGACTGCCGTCAGGACGCTCATCAGCGAATATCTGTGCCGTCCGGAGCGTCTCCGGAACGATTCCATGCCGGAAGCATGGGGTACTTCAAGAGAGTGGCTGGCGCTTACTTAGCCACTCTCACCGAACTCTTGCCCGCCGCGGGCTTCGGCGCTCCCGGACGAGGGGTCGTCACGGCCGCCGCTGCCGGGGCTGTCTTCTTCCGCTTGTCCGCCCAGTCATGCCAGAACACCACAATCGGACTTGCCACGAAAACCGATGAATACGTTCCAATGATGATACCGATAACAAGCGCTAAAGAAAACCCGTGTAATACCGGTCCACCGAACAGGAAAAGCGCTAAAACCGCCAGAAACGTCAGGCCCGATGTCATGACCGTCCGGCTCAGCGTCTGGTTGACGCTCCGGTTGATCACATCCACCAGATTCTCCCGCCGGTTCAGGTGGAGATTCTCGCGGATACGATCGAAGATCACGATCGTGTCATTCATCGAGTAACCGACCAGCGTCAGCAAAGCGGCGATCACGGTCAGGGTAATCTCTTTGTGCAGCAGTGAGAACAGACCGATTGTGATGATCGTGTCGTGGAACACCGCCAGCACCGCGCCGACTCCGTAAATCCACTCGAATCGGAACCAGATATATACCAGCATGCCCGCCAATGCAAGCAGCGTGGCTTCAATTGCCTGTTGCCGCAGGTCGCCGGAAACCTTCGGCCCGACGATCTCCACGTTGCGCGCAGCCGTGTAGGGCGCGAGATACGTCTCCTGGTTCAACACGTTCAGCACCTGCGGAGTCACGCCCGCGACGCCTCGCAACTGGTCGATGCTCGCGAGCAGACCGCCATGCTCGTGGTCACGCGCGTCCACAATGGACTGCGCGAGCTGCTTCACCTGATCGTCCGTCAACTGCGCACCCGCGCGCTGCAGCGGGGCGTTCAGCCGGTCGGCCACCTGGCCGGCGCTGGCGTTATTCAGATCCAGCTTGCCGTTCCCGGGCTGCCCGAACAGCTTTGCCATCGTATCGATGACAATCTGCCGGTTCTTCGCCAGCGTGGCATCGTCCGAACCATCGGTGCCGATTTCGATTTCATTCGATCCGCTCTCGAACGTCTGCACGCTCGGCGGGCTGGACAAAACCTTCGTCAGTTCGGACCGGACCCGCTCGATCGGCGGCTGCCCGGCGAACTTGACGGTCATCAGCATGCCGCCCTTGAACTCAATGCCGTACCTTGGCCCTCCGTTCACCGCGAGGCTCACCAGACCTGCCGCGGTCAGAACCAGAGAAGCGATGATAAAGGGCCATTTGTGCCCGAGAAAGTCGAAATTTGTATTTTTAAATAATTCCATCGATCACTGCCCGCCCGGTATCCCCGGGCCGAACCGTGCCAGTGTTATTGACACCGGCCGCTAACAATTTGTTCCCGCGTTCCTGCCAAAAGTGATACACGAAAAGATATCAGATACTGAGCGCCGTAATCTGCTGGCGGCGCGACAGTTCCCAATCGAAGATCACCTTCGACACGAACACGGCGGTGAACACATTCGCGAGGAGACCGATCACCAGCGTGACCGCGAATCCACGCACCGGTCCCGATCCGAACATGAACAGGAACAGACACGACACGATCGTCGTCACGTGCGTGTCGACGATCGTCCACCACGCTTTCCCGAATCCCGCGTCCACCGCGGCGGGAATGGTCTTGCCCGCGCGCAGTTCCTCGCGGATGCGTTCGAAGATCAGAACGTTGGAATCGACCGCCATGCCGACCGTCAGAATGATACCCGCGATGCCGGGCAGCGTGAGCGTCGCCCCGAAGTAGCACAGCGCCGCCATCAGCAGAATCGTGTTCAGCAGCAGGGCGAGCACGGCGTTCAGGCCGGCTTTCTTGTAATAAATCAGCATCGCGATGATGACCGCGACGAGACCCGCGATACCGGAGTAAATACCTTCGCGGATCGAATCCGCGCCCAGCGACGGGCCGATCGTGCGCTCCTGTTCATACTTCAGTCCCGCCGGCAGAGCGCCGGTTCGGAGTACAAGGGCCAGATCTTCCGCTTCCTGCTGTGACGCCAGCCCGTTGATCCGGCCCGAATCGCTGATCGCGCTTTCGATGGTAGCCACGCTGCGGATCTGGTTGTCGAGCACGACAGCCAGACGGTTGCCGATGTTCGACTGCGTGAACTTTTCGAAGCGCCGCGCGCCGTCCTGCGACAAGGTAAAGCTGGATTCCCAGCGGCCCGGGTGATCGGAATCCGGCGAGGGACGCGCCGAGCGCACATCGGTCCCCGTAATCACCGGCGTCCGGGAAACCAGGTACCAGCCGTTTCCGCTGCCCGCCGACACATATTCATGCAGTTCGGTGTTGAGCGGCAGAATCCCGCCTTTCGCCGCCAGCGCTTCTTCCTGCGTCTTCCAGGGTCCTTCGCTTTTGACGTCGACGATTTTGAGTTGCGCCGTTTCCCCGATGATTTCCTTCACATGCCCCGGATCGTCAATGCCCGGCAGTTCCACCAGGATTTCGGACTGCGTCGTCGGATCCCCGTAGGGCTGAATCGTCGGCTCGACAACGCCCAGCGCGTTGATACGGCGGTCGATCGTCTCCTGTTCCTGCTGAACCGTGTTGCGCTTGAGTTCGAGCAGCGCCGTCGGAGTCATGTTCATCCGGAAATCGGTCGCGCTCACCGGAGTGAGCGTCCAGTCGGCGTACCGCTCCGCGACCAGCGTCTTGAACGCCGCCGTCTTCGCCTGATCGACGCCATGAATATTGATCTGGATGGAATCGGTCTGCTGCGGCGTCGCGGGATCGTTCCGGTCGAAACCGCCAACCAGAATGTTCCGCGTCCGGGTTTCCTCGCGCATCGACTCGATGGTCTGGTCAGCCGTAGTCTTGGCCGCATCCTGGACCTGCACCTGGAGCACGAGATGGCTGCCGCCCTTCAGATCGAGCCCAAGGTGGAAATTGCGTTTCAGATTCGCCATCAACTGGTCTCCGGACCGGGGGAATCCGATGATTCCGAAGATACAGACCAGCACGGTTGCCACAATCACAACCGTTTTCGTCATCAGGTTTCGTTGCATTCGATTTTTGCCTTATTGCAGAGTTACTTCGAGCCTTCTGGAGGAGACGCCAGAGAACTGACGGCGGAGCGGGAGAACTGGAGCTTGAGATTGTCCGGCTTGACTCTTAACACTATTGTGTCACTGTCCACGGCCGTAATCGTCCCGACAATCCCGCCGGTCGTGACTACAGTATCACCGCTCTTGAGATCCCGCAGCATCTGCTGCTGGCGCTTCTTCTGCCGCTGCATGGGCATGAACAGAAGAAAATAAAAGACCAGCGCGATCAGAACGTAGGGCGCGAACAGCGCGATAGAGTTCGAAGGCTGCTGCTGTTGAAGGAGGAGTAGAGAAAACAACACGATCACGATGGGAACTCAGGCCTTACTCCGCAGGCTCATCCGCGCGGGCGTAGCGGTCACGCACTGCCTTGAGATATAGGGGAAATTGACCCAATAGGATAGACTGCCTCATCTCCGCCATGATGTCAAGGTAACGACGCAGATTGTGCCGGGTGGCGAGCGACGCAAAGAGGATTTCTCCGGCCTGAAATAAATGACGCAGGTAGGCTCGGGAATAGTTTCTACAAGTATAGCAATTGCAGTGGGGATCGAGCGGCGAAGGATCATCGCGATACTTCGCGTGTTTGATAATCGCCTTACCTTCTGTTGTGAAAAGCCAGCCGTTTCGTGCGTTGCGGGACGGCAGCACGCAATCCATCATGTCGATACCGCGAGCGACGTATTCCGGCAACTCGTGCGGCATGCCCACGCCCATCGCGTACCGCGGCCTGTCCTTCGGCAGCAGCGGCTCGCTCGCCTCCACCATCTCCATGCTCAGCGGGCGGGGCTCGCCTACGGAAAGTCCTCCTATCGCGTAGCCGTCGGCGTCGAGAGGAAGCAGCCTCTCCGCGCACTCCCGCCGGAGATCGGGGAACATGGAACCCTGCACGATCGGAAACAAAGCATGCCGCGTGGGCGACTCGGCGATGCGCCGCCGGTAATGCTCGAAGGCCCTTTCAGCCCAGCGGATCGTCCGGTCCATGGAAGCGCGTGCGTACTCATGGCTCACCGGATAGGCCGGGCATTCGTCGAGCACCATCATAATGTCGCTGCCGAGCGCCAGTTGAACGTCCACCGTGGACGCCGGCGTGAATTTGTGAGTGTCGCCGTTGAGGTGCGATTGAAAGGTGACGCCTTCCTCCGTGATCTTGCGCAGATCGGACAGGCTGAACACCTGGTAGCCGCCGGAATCGGTCAGGATTGCGCCGGGCCACGACATGAATTTGTGCAACCCGCCGAGTTTACGGATCAGTTCATGCCCGGGACGCAGAAACAGATGATAGGTGTTGCCGAGGATGATCGGAGCGCCCAGTTCCTCATGGAGATCCCGCTGCGTCAGGCCCTTCACCGTGGCCTGCGTGCCGACCGGCATGAAGATCGGAGTCGGGATGTCGCCGTGTTCGGTGTGAATAATTCCGGCGCGGGCGCGGGTCTCGGGACACTCGGCGAGCAGTTCGAAAGTAATCTGGCGGGGCATCTCCGATTATGTCAAAGAAAACGGATCCGGGCGATTCCCCCCTTAGGGCGGAACTGCTGAAGCTGCCGTGACATACAATAGGCTGCGTGAGGCGGTATGCTGCTCTTCTTCCCCTGGCGGGAGCCTTCCTTTTATCTCCGGGACTCGCGCTGGCCGACGAGAGCCGCGTATTGCAGTTCGTCAAAACCAACTGTAACGGTTGCCATAACGACACGGTGACATCCGGCGGCGTGAA
>DASZUZ010000696.1:0-7693 GCA_035547415.1 Bryobacteraceae bacterium
TCAACGAAGACACGCGCGACGCCGACCGGCTCGAAGCAACGTTAGCCCATCTGGCGGAAAAAGTGGGTCGCCGTTTACGTGAGCATCAGCTTCATGCGCGGACCGTCCAGTTGAAGCTTCGATACTCGGATTTCTCGACCATAACGCGGGCGCATTCGCTCCCGGCGCCAACACAACTCGACATCGATTTGGTGGAGGAATCTCGCAGGCTGCTGCGGGCGAACTGGGATCGCGCGCGAGCGATCCGGCTGATCGGCATACACGCATCGGGGTTCGAGCACGAAGTGGGACAACTGGATCTGATCGACGGCGGCCGGTCTGAGCGATGGCGGCAGGCGCTGGAGGCCGCGGATCGATTACGCGATCGATACGGCGAGTCCGCCGTGGCGCTGGGTTCGGGGCTGCGAGGGCGCTATAAGGAGCGGGTGCAGGAGAATCCTGCCGGGCTGCCGGGAAAAGAACGGGGCTCGTGTTAGTCTAAGAAAAAGACGGGCGCATAGCTCAGTTGGTTAGAGCGCTTCCTTCACACGGAAGAGGTCCGGGGTTCGAGTCCCTGTGCGCCCACCATCCCACATCCCCGCTAAATCGAACTTGTTCGCGACGCCGTCTCCGAGTCGTGCTTCGCCTGGTGCGTCACACAATAAGGGCTCCAGGGTACGGCCTCCAGACGCTCCCTCGGAATCTCCCGGCCGCAGTCGATGCATTTGCCATAAGCGTCATTGTCGATCCGTTGAAGAGCATCCCGGACCTGTTGCAGTGTCTCCCACTCAGCGGTGCCCTCCTCAAACGCAGTGTCCTTGCCGACGTCGGCGACGGACAGATCGCCCGGATCATCCACTTCGGCGGGATTCGATTCCAGCGCATCCTTCTGCCGCCGGGAGATCTCGTCGAGTAATTCCTGTTGCTTGCGGAGCAGCAGTTCCTTGTAGTGCCGGAGATCGGAAGCCACGGCTCAAGTATATGCACAATTGGTTCCATCCGATTGCTCAAAACCGTTGCACAAGATCGCCTGGATGTCGAATGATCAGGACAGAGGAATAAGTTCGATATCTCGCTCACGCTGCCTGAGCGGAACGTCTTGGCGTTTTCTTTGCCGCGGACGCAGTTCGTTTGACAGCCCTCCGTCTTCTCGTGGCGTCCGCCCGCCGCTTTTTACCTTCCGGCGTCGTACGGTTTTTACGAGTTACTCTGCCCGATACGGACGGGGCAGGCGCAGCGGCGGCGCCGTCGATCTCACGGAGAGCGGAAAGGGCCTTTTCGATGGCGTTTCTCTGTTGCTCCAGTTGCTGGATGATGTCTCTCAGGCCATTCGCCATTGTCCACGCTCCTAAGGTCAACAAGTCCGGATCCCTGATGCAAATCATAGCCTGGAGGAAATGTTCAGATGTAATCCAGATGCCTTCTGAGCCGGGAAAATTGGGCTGATTCGCGCGTCACAAGGTGTGGTCCGGGACCGCTCCAGTACGCCGTATCAAAGGTACTGCTTTGTCCGATTGTCGGTGGCGTTCACGGTTTCATCGCGATACATTAGCACCGGACTCGTTCGCGAGTCATTCGGATATCTTTCCGCGCCGAGCGATTCAGGAGGCAATCGATGCCTGAAGACTCAGTTCCATACGGGCGCAGCACCCAGCGATCTCCCGCCGTAAAAGAAGTTCACGTTCTCTGGATTACCGCCGGATTGAGTTGCGACGGGGACTCCGTTTCCGTCACCGCCGCGATGCAGCCCAGCATCGAAGACGTGATCCTCGGAGCGATTCCGGGACTGCCCAAAGTGCATCTCCACAATCCGGTGCTCGCCTATGAAGTCGGCGATGACTTCATGAAGCATTGGTATCTGGCGGAACAAGGGAAACTCGATCCTTTCGTACTTGTGATCGAGGGCTCCATTCCCAACGAGAAGATCAAGAAAGAAGGCTATTGGGCCGCTCTCGGGACCAACCCCGACACCGGGCAGCCGATCACGACGTGCGAGTGGATCGACCGCCTCGCGCCGAAAGCGTGGGGCGTGGTCGCCGCGGGAACTTGCGCGACTTACGGCGGGATTCACGCAATGCAGGGAAATCCCACCGGGTGCATGGGCCTGGCGGACTATCTGGGGTGGAACTGGAAATCCAAAGCCGGACTGCCGATCGTCAACGTGCCGGGCTGTCCCGTGCAACCCGATAACTTTACCGAAACACTGCTCTATCTTCTCTATCAGGCCGCGGGCCTCGCGCCCATGATTCCGCTCGACAGCAAACTTCGGCCGAAGTGGCTCTTCGGCCAGACGGTCCATCATGGCTGTGACCGCGCCGGTTACTACGAAGAAGGCGTCTTTACCACCGAGTACGGCAAGCCGGAGTGTCTGGTGAAAATCGGCTGCTGGGGACCGGTAGTCGATTGCAACGTGACGAAGCGCGGCTGGATGGCCGGAATTGGCGGGTGCCCCAACGTCGGCGGGATCTGCATCGCGTGTACGATGCCCGGTTTTCCCGATAAGTTCATGCCGTTCATGGACGAGCCGCCGGGCGCCAACGTCTCCTCGAACAGTATTCGTGCTTATGGAGCCGCGATTCGCGCGCTACGTTCCATCACGCACAATACAGTCAACAAGGAACCCCGGTGGCGGCATCCGGGCAACCGGCTCACGACGGGCTACCACCCCACAACGTATTAGTCAGAAAGCCAGGGAGGTATCGTGGCGACTATTACCGAGAGCACGGCGGGTCTCGCAAGCGAGCGCCGGAATCTGGTCGAAATGAACTGGGACCCGATCACGCGGATCGTCGGGAGTCTCGGCATCTACACGAAGATCGATTTCGCGAACCGAGAGGTGGCGGAATGCCACAGCACTTCCTCCATCTTTCGCGGCTACAGCATCTTCATGAAGGGCAAGGACCCGCGGGACGCTCACTTCATCACGAGCCGCATCTGCGGGATCTGCGGCGACAATCACGCCACCTGCGCCAATTACGCGCAGAACATGGCGTTCGGCGTGCGCCCGCCCGATATGGGGGAATGGATCGTGAACCTCGGCGAAGCCGCCGAGTACATGTTCGATCACAACATCTATCAGGACAATCTGGTCGGGGTCGATTTCTGCGAAATGATGGTGAAGGAAACGAATCCGGGCGTGCTTGCGAAGGCGGAGCAGACCATGGCTCCTCATTCGAATGAGCACGGGTTCCGGACTATCGCCGACATCATGCGGGCGCTGAATCCGTTCTCGGGCGAGTTCTATCGGGAAGCCCTGCAGATGAGCCGCATGACCCGCGAGATGTTCTGCCTGATGGAAGGACGGCACGTGCATCCCTCCACGCTCTATCCGGGCGGAGTCGGGACCGTGCCCTCGGTTCAGTTATTCACGGACTATCTGACGCGGCTCATGAAATACGTGGAGTTCATGAAGAAGGTAGTTCCTCTCCACGATGACCTGTTCGACTTCTTCTATGAAGCGCTGCCGGGATACGAGAAAGTGGGGCAGCGGCGCATTCTCACCGGCTGCTGGGGATCCTGGAACGATCCTCATGCCTGCGATTACAAGTACGAGCACATGTCGGAATGGGGTCGCAGGATGTTTGTCACGCCGGGTGTTGTCGTGGATGGCGAATTAGTCACCACGGACCTGGTCGAGATCAATCTGGGCATCCGGATTCTGCTCGGCAGTTCGTTCTACGACGATTGGCAGACGGGTCCCACCTTCGTCACGCGCGATCCGCTCGGCAATCCGGTCGACAAGCGGCATCCGTGGAACCAGACCACCACGCCGCGTCCGCAGAAGCGCGATTTCGACGGCAAGTACACGTGGGTGATGTCGCCCCGCTGGTATGACAAGCGAACGGGCAATTACCTGGCCCTTGACACGGGAGGCGGTCCGCTGGCGCGCTTCTGGGCCACCGCTCTCGCCGGACTCGTGGATATCGGCTACATCAAAGCGACGGGGCACAGCGTCAAGATTTATCTGCCGAAGACCGTCAGCAAACCGGAGGTCGAGTTCGAATGGAAGATTCCGAAATGGAGCAATGCCATTGAACGCGATCGCGCCCGCACTTACTTCCAGGCCTATGCCGCGGCCGCCGCTCTGTACTTCACCGAAAAAGCGATGGCGGAACTCCATGCGGGCAAAACGAAAACCTGGAGGGAGTTTAGGGTTCCGGATGAAGCCATCGGTTGCGGTTTTCACGAGGCCGTACGCGGTGTACTCTCGCATCACGTCGTCATTCGCGACGGCAAAATCGCCAACTATCATCCGTATCCGCCGACGCCGTGGAACGCGAGTCCGCGCGACTCCTTCGGCACTCCGGGCCCGTACGAAGACGCCGTGCAGAATACGCCCATCTTCGAAGAGAACGGCCCTGAAAACTTCAAAGGCATCGACATCATGCGGGCGGTACGCAGCTTCGATCCCTGCCTGCCGTGCGGCGTCCATATGTATCTCGGTAATGGCAAGGTGCTCGAAACGCGCCACTCGCCGATGTTCGGATTGCAGGCGAAGGCGTGAATACCGAGCGACTGGAAAGTCTCGTTCAGAAGGTCCGTTCTCTGCAAGATGCCGAGGCGCGCGACGCGGCGCTCGGGTTGGTGCAGGCCGTCATGGACCTTCACGCCGCCGGTCTCGACCGCGTGATGGAGATTGTGTCCTCATCGGAGACCGGCGGAGCGCTTCTGGATCAATTCGCGGACGATCCCGCCATCAGCGGTATCCTGCTGCTGCACGATCTGCATCCCCGCGACCTCGAAACGCGAGTGCGCCGGGCGCTCGATCAGGTTTCGCCGCGCGGACGCGGGGCGAGCGCGGAGATCGTCTCTATCCGCGATGGCGTTGTTCGCATCCGTATCGAGGGCGGCCCGGCTTTTGAGGCGGCAGTCGGCAACGCCGTCACGGAGGCGGCGCCGGATGCGCTCGATGTCGTGATCGAGGCTGGTGGTTCGCAGGCGTCGAACGGGTTCGTGCCTCTGACGCAATTGCTCGTGGGGTGAATGCATTGGTTGCCTCTTCCAGCGATGTCAGAAACGTACTTGGGGCGCTGCGGAGTGTCTCGCGCCGCCGACCGCCGGAGAAGCGGTGCGAACTTTGCGGGCTGGGGCTTGGCCCGGAGCATCCTCATGTCCTGCAGCTTTCCGATCGCCGGATTCTCTGCGCGTGCGATCCCTGCGCAATTCTGTTCAGCCATCGGGACGAGAATCGCAAGTTCATTCGGATTCCGCGCGAAGTCCGCTGTCTCGAAGATTTCTGCATTGAGGATACCGAGTGGAACAACCTGCGCATTCCCATTGACCTGGCATTCTTTGTCCATAACTCCGCTGCCGGGCGAGTCATTGCTTATTACCCCAGTCCGGCAGGCCCGACGGAGTCTCTGCTCGATCTCAGAGCCTGGGAGGAGATCGTGCACAATAATGTGGCTCTTGGACAGATGCGGCCGGACGTGGAAGCGCTGCTTGTCGACCGCACGCGAGGCAACCGGCGTTACTTTATCGTGCCAATCGATCAGTGTTATAAGCTGACCGGCATGATCCGCATGGGATGGCGCGGATTTTCCGGCGGCGACGCGGTGTGGCGCGAGGTCGACGGATTCTTCGAGTCGTTGCGGGAGCGATGCGGTGCCTGATCTCGATTTTGGTGTCGAAGGCGCCGAAGCCGTTGTGTGGGCAGCTTCCCCGCTTCTTGCCTTCAGGCTGAAAATCCATAACTCCTGCCCCGGCGAGAATATCCAGAGCGTCATGCTGCAGGCGCAGGTGCAGATCGAGGCGACTCGCCGCCGCTATGAGCCGGACGAGCAATCCCGTCTTCTCGATCTGTTCGGCGCGCCCGAGCGGTGGAACCAGACGCTCCGCAGCGTGCTCTGGACACATGCGAATGTCACTGTCCGGCCGTTTTCGGGCGAAACGACGGCGGATTTGCTCGTGCCCTGCAGCTTCGATTTCAACGTCGCGGCGACCAAGTACTTCGACGGACTTGCGCAGGGCGACATCCCACTCTGCCTGTTGTTCAGCGGCACCGTTTTTTATGAGAACGGCGACAGCGGTCTGCAGGTTGGCCAGATCGCGTGGGAGAAGGAGGCGCGCTTCCGTCTGCCCGTCGCGACATGGAAGCGGCTCATTGACCATTACTATCCGAACTCTGCCTGGCTCACTCTGCGACGCGATGTCTTCGACCGGTTGCACGAATTCAAGCGGCGGCATGGCATCGCTACGTGGGACCAGGCACTGGAGGAGTTGCTGCGATGAACGGCCAGACCGTCCGCCAGATTGCCGACGCGGTGATGTACGAGGGCTACATGCTGTATCCGTATCGGCCGTCGTCGGTAAAGAACCGGCAGCGATGGACGTTCGGCGGTCTGGATCCGGGTTCGAGCCTGCAGGCGCAGTTCCTTGTCGAATGCGCCGAGGTCCCCGATATTGCCGTGGTGGTCCGGTTCCTGCATCTCCTCGAGCGAGAGGATGGCCTGCAGGAAGGGATGCCGCGCGAAACGGGCGTTGGGCCTTTCGAGTTCTCCGGCGGCGCGCGCCAGCGCCGCATCGAGGGACGCGTGGAGCTTTCGACCGAACGGCTTGGCGCGGCTTTGCACCGGGTGACGTTGCGTGTCCGAAACCTGGCGCAATCAGCCGATGCTCTGGCGATCCTCGCTTCGACGCATGCCATTGCGCAGGTTGCGAACGGAGCATTTGTTTCGCTCATCGATCCGCCGGAAGCTTATCGTGAGGCCGCATCGCAGTGCGTGAATACTGGCGTCTGGCCGGTGCTTGCCGGTGACGCGGGCGCGCGCGACTGCATGCTGGCGTCGCCCATTATTCTTTACGATTACCCGCGGGTCGCTCCGGAGAGCGCGGGAGATCTCTTCGACTGCACTGAGATCGATGAGATCCTCAGCCTGCGCATCCTGACCCTCACGGATCGGGAGAAGGACGAAATCCGCGCCGCCGATCCCCGCACGCGCCGGATTCTGGAACGTACCGAAGCGCTTGCGCCGGAGCAGTTGATGAAGCTGCACGGCGCGCTTCGAAATCCCCGTGCAGTGGGCTGGAATCCTCTGGTGGAGCCGCCTCGCGTAGAGACCGTGCGCGTGTTCGGAGTCGAACTGAAGCGCGGCGACCGGGTGCGGCTCTGGCCGCGGAAGACGTCCGACATCATGGACATGGCGCTGGCCGGGCAGGTGGCGGAGATCGAGTCGATCGAAGTGGATTACGACGAGCGCATCCATCTCGCGGTCGTGCTCGAAGACGATCCGGGCAGGGATCTTGGCGCGCTTCGGCAGCCGGGTCACCGCTTCTTCTTCTCGCCGGAAGAGGTGGAGCCGCTTGCGCTCGAGGAGGCCGCAGGATGAATCCCCGGATCCTCGTGGCGGGCATCGGCAACATCTTTCTGGGCGACGACGCCTTCGGCGTGGAAGTGGCGCAGCGGCTCATCAAGCGGAACTGGCCGGAAGGCGTGCGCGTGGCCGATTACGGGATTCGCGGCTTCGATCTTTGTTACGCCCTGATGGACGATTACGATGCGTTCATCCTGATTGACGCCGCGCCGCGGGGCGAAGCTCCGGGGACGCTCTACAGCATCGAGATCGATCCGGAGGCAGTGGGGGAGGCTCCTGTCCATGAACCGTCTCTGGACGCGCATGCGCTCGATCCGCTGCATGTTCTGCAGACGGTGAAGGCCATGGGCGGACGGCCCAAACGCGTCCTGCTGGTTGGCTGTGAGCCGCAGGCGCTCGGG
>DASZUZ010000697.1:0-2387 GCA_035547415.1 Bryobacteraceae bacterium
CAGCACCGTCGCAATCAACTCGCGCTCGCGGCGCTGGATTTCCGCATCCTGCACCAGGATCTCATGCTCCTTCTCGATCTGCTGAATCTTGACCTGCTCCGCCACGAGCTGCTGCTGCATGACGTTGGTCTGGATCTCGTAGGCCTTATCGGCGTGCGCCTGCTGACGCTTCACGGCCTCCAGATACTCAGCCTTCTTCACTTCGAGGTCGCGCTGCGCTTCCGACTGTTTGGCGAGCGAAAGCGTCTCCGCCAGCACGCGCTCCTGATCGGCCTGGGCTTTCGCAATGGCGGCTTCCCGCAGAGCCTGCGCGCGCTTGATCGCGGTGTCGCGCTCGGCCTCCGCGGCGGCCACGTCAGCGTCGCGCTGAATCCGCGCGATGTCCGGACGTCCCATGTTGGCGATGTAGTCGTTCTTGTCGCGAACCTCTTTGATGGTGAACGAGATGACTTCGAGGCCCATCTTGTTCATGTCGCCGGCGCATGTGGAACGCATGCGGTCGCCGACCATCTCCGGCTCTTTGACGATCTGTTCAACGGTCAACTGGCCGATGATGCCGCGCAGATGACCTTCCATCACGAGCCGGATCAGCGCTTCGCGATCTTCGTCCGTCTTCGTCAGGAATTGTTCCGCGGCCGTCTGGATGGATTCGGGATCCGACTTGACCTTGATCTGCGCGACCGCTTCCACGGTCACCGCGACGCCCTGCCGCGTGTAGACATCCTTTTGCGGAGCCACGTCGAACGACATGAGTTCGAGCGAAAGGTCCCGCGCGCTCTCGATCATGGGGAAGATGAACGTGCCGCGACCCTTGATGACGCGGGTTCCGCGGAGTCCGTAAACGATCAACGCCTGGTGCGGACCGGCTTTCCGAAACATCCGCGCGAATGCCGCCGCCAGAAACAGGACCGAAAGCGCCATGAGCGCCGCGATCACGATCAGATTGACTTGCATATTTCCTCTCTGGCCTGTCCGTCAGGCCGTCAACTCATCCCACTCCCGCACGTACGCGATTCCGTTTTCGTAGCGGGTTACCACCACTTCTTTGCCGGCCGCGATCAGCATTCCGTTCTCGCTGCGAATCGGAACGCCGGCGCGCCGGCCCTGCTGCACAAAAATCATTTCGCCGGTCCCGTCCGGCAGCACCGGACTCGACACCGTGCCGAGCGCGCCGATCATCCGGTAGTCGGCGGGGTCGAGCGGCCGGTCGCCCGGCGCCAGCACTTTGGCGGCGAACAGAAAGATCAGCGCGCCGCCAATCAACCCGGTCAGCGCCGACAGAACCATCACGAGCGCCAGGCCGAGACTGCCCCAGTTCGTCAGAATGTACCCCGCGCCGCCGAACCAGGTCAGGAACGCCGCAATCGTGCCGAAGTTGAATTTCGAGACGCCACCCGCCCGTCCGCCATGCCCGTGTCCCAAATGGCCGACTTGAGCGCCATGAGAGAAATGCGCATGGAGGTGCAGGTGCGTGGATCCCGCAAGAAATGCGATCAGGCTCAATACGAACCCGAACGCGAAACAGCCGAGAAAGAATGACTCCCAGGTCATAGGTTCTCCCTGGGCTGCAGGACATCGAGTAACCGGTCCGCCAGCCCCGCGTTTTCGAGTATCAGACGGAGCAGAACAAGACATCGCCTGGAATCCGGGTGCCTCGCCACGGCGAGCAGAGCCTCGTGAAGTTCCGGATCGTTCCGGAACCGCTCCGCGCCGCTGACGAGCCACAGATCGAGCTTGTCTTCGAGCGCTCCCACATCGGAAAGCAGTTCGGTCGAATAGCCCTCCGGATCATCCACCAGATAGCCCGGATGGACTTTAAAGAACTTCGCCAGCAGCATGCGGCTCGTGTTCGTCAGGTGCGGGCGGGCTCCGCTTTCGATCTGCGAGAGATACGACTGCGAAAGCGACTTCTTCATTTCCTTTTCTACGGCGCGAACCACCTCCTGCTGGGTCATGGCGCGATCGAGCCCGCGCAGCGCGCCCTCGACTTCGCGAAGGTAGCGAATCTTTTCACCCAGCGTCATATTGCAATCTGCGATTACTCTATTGCAATTTGTGATTGAAGTCAATAGCCACTTTATCCCGGAGAAAAAGCCGTGCGACGATAGGGCAATGACGCCCGCCGCCAGCGCGAAGAGCTTTCGCAGCCTCCGCACCGCGAACTTTACGGAATCCGTGATTCGTGAGATGACCCGCCTCGCCCTGACGCACGGCGCGGTGAATCTGGCGCAGGGTTTCCCGGACTTCCCCGCCCCGATCGATCTCAAGCAGGCGGCTATCGAGGCGATCGAGGCGGATCACAACCAGTACCCGATTACTTGGGGGACAAAGCCCTTCCGGGATGCCATCGCCCGCAAGTACTTTCGCACCTATGGTCTGGAAGTGGA
>DASZUZ010000698.1:0-2402 GCA_035547415.1 Bryobacteraceae bacterium
AAGAACGCGTTTGGCGCCGTGGGGCGCGTGAGCCCGTCGTATTACGTGCAGGATGGCGTAGTTCCGCGCACGCAGATCGCTCCCACGCTGCGGCACATCGCCGACGTCGCGAAGAAGTACGACCTCGGGATCAGCAACATCTGCCATGCGGGCGACGGAAACATGCACCCGATCATCCTGTTCAACTCCCACATTCCGGAAGAGCTCGAACGGGCGAAAGCGGCGGGTGAGGACATCCTGCGCTACTGCATTTCGGTGGGCGGCTCGATCACGGGCGAGCACGGCGTCGGGATGGAGAAGAACGAGATGATGGACAAGCTGTTCTCCCCCGACTCGCTCGACTATATCGGCCGGTTCAAGGCGTTGTTCGATCCGTCGGGCCGCCTGAATCCGGGGAAAGTGCTGCCGACCGGGCGGGGTTGCCTCGAAATCCGGCAGGCTCCCCTGCGCCCGGCCAACACGCTTTAGCGTCTACCAGGAATCCCGGTTGGTTACCTTCACGCGGAACATCGGCTTGGAGGCTTCCGCGGGGTCCATCTGATAAACCTGCTCGGTTTTCGACGGGTCGTAGTCTCTCCACAGCCACGTGAGCGATTCCGGCAGGTCGAGCGCCGCCTGCGCCGAATCGTGGGTCGCGTCGCCAAAGCGGAAGTGGAAATCGTAGCCCTTGAACTTCAGGGAATTGGCGAACTGAATCGCCTGCGCGGGCCAGCTTCCCCACGGGTTCTCGAGGTCGTCCGATCCATCGCTCTGCCAGACGCGGATGTTCTTCTTCGCTTCGCGCCGGATGAGGAACGGATAGATGTTGCCGCCGTCCAGATGCTGCTCGGGATGCCACTGCAGCGCCGTGTAGCTGCCGATGGTCGAGTGCACGCGGCTGAACTTGTCCGTGAAGAACCACGCGGTATTGAAGGCGCAGATCGCTCCGGACGATTCGCCGGCGATGCCCCGCGAGTATCCGTCCTGCCGCAGCTTGTAAGTCTTTTCGACCTCCGGCAGAACCTCTTCCATCAGGTACCGGCCGAACTTGTCCGAAACCGTGTCGTACTGAATGCTGCGCATGCGGGGTCCGCTGCCGGGCGAAATCATCACGTGGATCATCGGCGGGATCAGCTTCTGCGCGACCAGGTTTTCCGTCACGGTGAACAGGCGCAGCGCCGACATATCGCTCACGAGGCCCTGTCCGTCCTGCCACACCATCAGCGGCGCGGGCTTTGACGGGTCCACGCCGGGCGATACATAGACCCAGTAGTTCGCCGTCGATCCGCCATAGAGCTTGCTGACGATCGTCTTCTTCTCGGAGAGGGTTCCCTTCGGCACGCCGGGTTTCGGGTAAGAGTCCGGGTTATAGCCTGCCACGTCGCGGCGCGGGACGATCGCTTTGCCGTCCACGTCGAACTCGTACGGATGCGTCACGCCGGTGCGCATCTTGACCAGCCGGTACCAGATGTTCGAGTCCGGAATCTGCGTCATCGCGGCGGGCGGCTGCCAGTCGATCATCACGGTGGGCTCTTTGTCGCTCTGCACCGCGAAGAGGAAGTCCTGGCCCCAGACGAGCGCGGCGCCCTGCGCCTTCAGGTTCGGCACGTTTTTCGTCAGAATGTCTTTCAACTCCGGAGAGTGCGCGCGGGCGGCCTCCACGGCGGCCTGAATGGGGTGCGTCTGCGCGGGCAGCGCGGCGCAGGCGAGGAACAAAAGGGGAACAAGCGGCTTCATAATAATTTCTCCTACTCTATACCGGGCGCGATAATCTGAAACCCATGGAAACGCCGCGGCGCCTCTTCGCGCTGTTGTCTCTCACTTTGCCTCTGGCCGCCGCCACGCACTCGTTCGACGTCGTTGTTTACGGCGGTACCGCGGGAGGAGCAATCGCGGCCGTGAGCGCCGCTCGTGAAGGGTTGAAAACGGCTCTGGTCGAGCCGGCGAATCATATCGGCGGCATGGTGTCGAGCGGACTCGGCTTCACCGATTTCGGAAAGAAGGAAGTCATCGGCGGATACGCGTATGAGTTCTACTCGCGCATCGGCAAGCACTATGAGATGAACCGGTACGGCAACCCCGTTTCGTGGTATCACGAACCGCACGTCGCCGAAGAAGTGTTTCGCGACATGCTTTCCACCGCCGGCGTCCAGTTGTTCGAGCGCGCAAAGCTGAAAGAGCACGGCGGAGTCCGGAAAACCGGCTTGCGCATCGATGCCATCGCGACCGAAAACGGCGACTCCTTCACTGCGC
Source organism: Bryobacteraceae bacterium (assembly GCA_035547415.1). Lineage (GTDB taxonomy): Bacteria > Acidobacteriota > Terriglobia > Bryobacterales > Bryobacteraceae > BOG-234. The sequence continues at coordinate 2,233 of DASZUZ010000698.1, forward strand.
AGGTCTTCATTGACGCCAGTTACGAGGGCGATCTGATGGCGCAGTCCGGCGTCACCTGGACATTCGGTCGCGAATCGAGCGCGCAGTACGGCGAATCGCTCGCGGGCGTCCGCGAGAAGACGCCGTTTCATCAGTTTCTGGTCGACGTTCCCGCGCACGACGAGCACGGC
>DASZUZ010000699.1:0-3449 GCA_035547415.1 Bryobacteraceae bacterium
CACGACCCGTTCAAGGTTTACAACGCTTATAAGGCGGCGGTTGAGCACAAGGGCGGCCCCACGGTCATCCTGGCGAAAACGGTGAAAGGCTACGGGCTCGGCGAGGCCGGCGAAGCCCGCAACCCCACCCACCAGAGCAAAAAGCTGAACGAGAAAGCCGTCGAATACTTCCGGACGCGGTTCGAAATTCCGATTCCGGACGAAGCGGCTCGCGACGGCGCATTCTATCGCCCGCCGGATTCGAGCCCCGAAATCGCCTATATGCAGGAGCGCCGGCGCACGCTGGGCGGATATCTGCCGAGCCGGAAGCCCGCTCCATCCCAGACGAAGGCGCCCGCGGATGTTGTCGACGAGTTCCGCGGCGGGTCGAAAGAACCGCATCCGTCGACCACGATGGCTTTCGTCAAGTTGCTGACGAAGCTCATGAAATCGCCAGAGACCGGCAAGCGGATCGTCCCGATCATACCCGACGAAGCTCGTACTTTCGGCATGGAATCGATGTTCCGCACGTACGGCATCTACGCCTCGGGCGGGCAGCTTTACAAGCCGCACGACGCCGACATCCTGCTCTATTACAAAGAAGCTCGCGACGGCCAGATTCTTGAAGAAGGGATCACCGAAGGCGGTTCGATGGCCGAGTTCACGGCGGCAGGCACAGCCTACGCGAACTACGGCGTCGACATGATTCCGTTCTACATCTATTACTCGATGTTCGGGTTCCAGCGCGTGGGCGATCTCGTCTGGGCGTTCGCCGATTCGCGGGGCAAGGGTTTCCTCATGGGCGGCACGGCGGGCCGCACAACCCTTTCGGGCGAAGGACTGCAGCATCAGGACGGACATTCGCTGCTGCTCGCCAGCACGATTCCGACGCTGACTTCCTACGATCCGGCCTACGCCTATGAAACCGCTGTGATCGTGCGGGACGGCATCCGGCGGATGTACGAGAACCGCGAGGACCTTTTCTACTACATCACGCTCTATAACGAAAACTACGCGCAGCCGGCGATGCCGGAAGGCGTGGAAGAAGGCATCCTGAAAGGAATCTACCTCTTCAGGAAGAGCGAAGTGGCGAAGCCGAAAGCCCGCGTTCAGTTGCTCGGCAGCGGACCGATCCTGAACGAAGCGCTCAAGGCCGCGCAGATCCTTGCCGAGAAGTATTCGGTCGCGGCGGATGTCTGGAGCGTCACCAGCTACAACGAACTGCGGCGGGAAGCGCTGAAGGTGGAGCGCTGGAACCGGCTGCACCCGGCCGAACCCGCGAAGAAGCCCTACGTCCAACAGATGCTGGAAGGCTCCGATGGCCCAATCATCGCGGCATCGGATTACATGAAGACCGTGCAGGATCAGATCGCTCCGTGGCTGCCGGGCCGGTTCCTGTCTCTCGGAACCGACGGCTTCGGACGCAGCGATAACCGCACTTACCTGCGGCGGCACTTTGAAATCGACGCTCCGTCGATTGCCGCGGCAGCGCTCTCGAAGCTGGCGCGCGACGGTAAATTCGACGCGAAGAAGGCAACGAAGGCAATCGCGGATCTGGAAATCGATCCGGAAAAGGCAGATCCGGCGACCGCATAATCGCCGGATCCAATTGAAACAAAAAACCCGCGAAACTCCGGTTCTTCACCGGGTTCGCGGGTTTTGCATTTTGTGCTTCGATCTAGCGCTCGTGCGGGTCTTCGAGGTACGTGTACCCGTGCAGGCCCTCTTCGTAGAACCGAAGCAGACGGCCCGATTCCTCGTATCCCATCCGGCCCTCGCGCACCGCCAACTCCACGCTGCGACGCAGACGCGCCACCAGATTGTCGGACTTGAACTGCACGTAGTCCAGAACTTCCCGCACGGTATCGCCTTTGATCACCTCATCCAGCATCACCTCGCCGGAAGGGCTCAGGCGAACGTGGACGGCATTGGTATCTCCAAACAGATTATGCAGGTCGCCCAGGATTTCCTGATAAGCCCCGACCAGAAACGTGCCGAGATAGTAGTCCTGACCGTTATAGTCGTGCAGCGGAAGAGTGCGCTTCACATCGCGGCGGTCGATGAACTGATCCACCTTACCGTCCGAATCGCACGTGATGTCGCCGAGGACCGCATGACGCCACGGCCGTTCGTTCAGCCGGTGGATCGGCATGATCGGAAAGAGCTGCTTGATCGCCCAGCTGTCCGGCATGCTCTGGAACAGCGAGAAATTGCAGAAATAGGTGTCCGAGAGCATGGCGTCCAGACCTTCCAGTTCTTCGGGGAAGAAATCCAGATCGCGCGCCATCTTCTGAATCTTGCGGCAGATGGCCCAGAAAAGGTTTTCGGCAATGCAGCGCTGGTTCAGCGGCAGATATCCGAGGCTGAACAGATTCAGCGCGGAGTCGAGAGCCTGCTGCGCGTCGTGATACGCCTCCAGCAGATTTCGTGAATTGACAGACCGGAACGTCTCCTGCAGGTCGATCAGCGGCTGCTCGGGATCCCCGGGCAGTTCCTGCGGCGCTTCTTCCTCGCCCAGACCCGATACGCCGAGCACGTTGAACACGAGCACGCTGTGGTACGCCGCAATGGCCCGGCCGCTTTCGGTAACGATGGTCGGGTGTGGAACGCTGGTTTCGTCGCAGACGTTCTGGACGTGGTAAATGATGTCGTTGGCGTACTCCTGGAGCGTATAGTTCACGCTCGATTCGAAGTCCGTCTGCGAGCCATCGTAGTCGATCCCCAGGCCGCCGCCCACATCGAGATACCGAAGTCCCGTGGCGCCTTCCCGCCAGAGTTCCACATAGAGGCGGGCCGCTTCGTTCACCGCGCCCTTGACCTGACGAATATTCGTGATCTGGCTCCCCAGATGGAAGTGGAGCAACTGCAGACAGTCCGACATGCCCCAGAGCTTGAGCTCCTGCAGAGCGCGCATCACTTCCGTGGTGCTCAGACCGAATTTCGAACGATAGCCGCCCGACGACTTCCAGCGGCCCGAACCGCGGCTTGCCAGCTTCGCGCGAATCCCGATGGTGGGCCGCACCCCGAGGCGCTCGGCGTACTTCGCGATCAGCGACAGTTCCGTATACTTCTCGACGACCGGAATGATCCTGCGCCCGATCTTCTGGGCCAGCATCGCCATTTCGATGTATTCGTCGTCTTTAAAGCCGTTACAGATGATTGGCGTTTCATTATCGGCGAGCGCCATGACGGCGAGCAGTTCGGGCTTCGAACCGGCCTCCAGACCGAATTTGTAAGCCTTGCCGAACTCGAGAACTTCCTCCACGACCTGGCGCTGCTGGTTTACCTTGATCGGATAGACGCAGGTGTACCCGCCATTGTATTTGTGCTCCCGGATCGCAACGTCAAAGGCATCGTGCAGTTCGCCCAGCCGGTGCTTCAGAATTTCAGCGAAACGGATAAGAATCGGAAGTGAAATACCGCGCAGCACCAGCGTGTCAATCAGTTGCTTCAGGTCAATGGATCGCGCG
>DASZUZ010000700.1:0-11732 GCA_035547415.1 Bryobacteraceae bacterium
AGGAAAAAACCATTCTCGTAACCTTCGACGACAGCGGCGCGGCCATCGAGCGCGAGGACGGCGCCTTCGTCGATCCCGCGCTGGACCCAGTCCGACACTGACTTCCTGTGCTGCGCGGTGACCAGCGGTCCGAGTTCCGAAGTCTTGGCATAACCCGGGCCGAGTTTGCGTTCCCTCGCAAGGCGTACGAGGCACGCGACGAGTTCGTCGGCGATGGATTCGTGCGCCGCAACGACGGGCAACGCCATGCAGCGCTCGCCGGCGCAGCCGAATGCCCCGTTGATGATGCCTCTGGCGGTCCGCTCAATGGGCGCGTCTTCCATCACCAGCGCATGGTTCTTCGCCTGGCACAGCGCCTGCACGCGCTTGCCGTGCCGCGCCGCGTTCGCGTAAACGCTTTGCCCCACGCGCGTGGAACCGACGAACATGATCCCCCTGACATCCGGATGAGCCACCAGGCTTTCCGCGCCGGCGGGGCCACAGGTCACGAGGTTGACGACGCCCTCCGGCAGACCCGCCTCATAGAGCAGTTCCGTCATACGAATCGAAGTCATCGGAGTAACGGGCGAAGGCCGCAGGACGAGCGTATTGCCGGTGGCGATGCAGAGCGGCATCATCCAGCCCATGGGGATCATCGCGGGGAAATTGAAGGGCGCGATTCCCGCGAACACGCCCAACGGCTCACGATAAAGCACCGTGTCGTATCCCGTGGAGGCGTTCATCATCGATTCACCCGTGAGCATGGACGGAATGCCGCAGGCCACTTCGACGACTTCCTTCGCCTTCAGTACATCGCCCGCCGCCTCGTCCCACACTTTGCCGTGTTCGGTGGCGACCATTCTCACGAGATCGTCGAAATCCCGTTCGATCAGCTGCCTGAATTTGTAGAGCACCTGCACGCGCTTCAGGGCAGGCGTGTCCGCCCAACCCGCGAAGGCGCGATGAGCGGAAGCGACGGCAAGATCGACTTCTTCCGGCAGGCAATCCGGAGCCTGGGCGATCACCTCGCCGGTGCTGGGATTGTAAATATCGAAATACTTTCCGCTCGCCGACTGTCTGGCCGCACCGTCGACAAGAAAGCCGAGCCTGTTTACTTCCTGAGCAATCATGATCTGAACCCCACGCCCAGTTTTTCGAGGTAGGCTTTGGCGATTTTCGCGGTCTCGCCGGCGGCGATGGGCATGTTGGGCGAGGGGTCGAGTTCCACCATGACCTTACCCTGCATATCCGCTTTGGCGGCCAGGTCGAGAATCGCCGGGATATCGACCTTGCCCTGGCCGAGAGGGCAGTAGCCGAGGTAAGCATCCCCCCCGCTGAAGTCCTTAAGATGCATGTGCCGAACGAGCGGGAGGTAATCCCGGACGACCCGCACGGGATCGACGCCGCCCTTCTGCAACTGCCCGATATCGGGACCGAATTTCACATAACGGGAATCGATCGCGTCCAGCACGGAATAGACCTCGTCACGCGACTCGATACAGGTACCCGTGTGCTGATGGAGCACCGGCACAATGCCCATGCCGGTGAGCATTTTGCCGCATTCGTTGAGCGTTTCGACGATGTCGGTTTTGCTGGCTTTGAAGTCGTACGAGTCTCTGGGAACACTGTTGGGCCCGAGGACGGTGACATGCCCGCCGTTCTTCCGCAGAAGCAGTCCCCACTTCCGCATTTTTTCGAGCTCGTCTTTGCGCTTCGCCGGATCGATCAGATTGAACGAGCAGTACGCGGAAATGAGCGGTAGATTGTGGTCGTCGAGCACCTTGCGGAGACCGCCCTGCGTCTCCCATTTCTCCAGCACGTTGCCAAACGTCTCGAAACCATAGAACCCAAGCCGTGAAATATCGGAAATCGCGGCTTCGGTGTCATTGCCCCACGTGATGCCGGTGTGTCCGATCTGCAGTCCGCGCGACGGCGCGGCCTCCAACGCGCCCGCAAGGAAGCCGAGACCCGTGAACCGGGTGAAGTCTCTGCGGGAGATCCCGGATTGCCGGTGCCCGCGAATCATTGCGTATTGCGCAAATTTCATTGCATCACGGATTCTATCAGCCCGTTGCCGTCCGAAGCAAACACATGGGTGTCCGGATTCACTGAGGCATCACCGAGACAGCGAATAAACATAGAGACGCCCGGGGATATTCGGCCGCACATAGTGAACGCTTCCGCTTGCCACCACTGCGACGTACTGGCGGCCGTCTTTTCCGAGATATGTAATCGGGGTCGATTGAGCGTCGGCGGCCATCGTCGCCGCCCATAATTCTTTTCCGGTGCGCGAATCGATGGCGCGGATCTTCGCGTCGATCGTCGCCGCGATGAAGATCAGTCCGCCGGCCGTGGCAATCGACCCGCCCATGTTCGGCGTGCCGGTCTTCGGTACGCCGAGCGCGTCGAGTTCCGCGAACGAACCGAGGGGAACACGCCACGCGATTTCGCCCGTGCCAGCCTGTACGGCAATCATCTCGCCCCAGGGCGGCTGCTGGCACGGCCAGTTCTTCTCGCCGTCCGCAAAGAGATTTCCCTCACCGAGCGAAAGCGTCTTGTCGTCCGGCCCCACACGCAGATAGCGCGCCCCGTCATCGCTCCGAATCAGCTTGTTGAAATTGCCGAGGCTTTCGGTATTCACGAACAGATATCCGAGTTTCGGGTCGTATGACATGCCGCCCCAGTTGCCGCCGCCAAACCATCCGGGGAACACGACGCGGAGTTTCGGCCCGTACCGGGCGTAGGGGCCGCCGGTCATTGCGCCGCCTTCCTGCGCGAGCAGAGACCTGCAGTAACGCTCATGTTCCGGAGTCACGGTCGCGATGTCTTCCGGCGCAAAGCGATTGCGCGCCAGAGCGGGCGGCTTCACCGGAAACGGCTGCGTCAGCCAGGGCTTGTCGCCGCCTTCGGGGAAAGGGTTGTCCGATGTGACGGGACGTTCTTCCACATCGAAGAGGGGCTTGCCCGTGAGACGGTCGAAGATGAACAGCAAACCCTGTTTTGTCAATTGCGCGACAGCCGGCCTGCCTTTCAGGTCGAAGAGGAGCGGAGGGGCTTCCAGATCGTAGTCCCAGTTGTCGTGATGCGTCGTCTGAAAGTACCACCGGAGCTTGCCGGTGGCGGCGTCCACCGCGACGAGCGAGGAACCGTAGAGATTCGAGCCCTCACGGTCGGATCCATAGAAATCGGTCGTTGGCGTACCGACAGGAAGGAACGCGATGCCGCGCGCCCGATCCACGGTGATAAAGCCCCAGACGTTCAGGCCGGAGCGGTCTGCCGCCTGTTCCGGCTTCCACTCTTCCTGTTTCAGCGTGTGGAAGGTCCAGACGAGTTTTCCGGTCCGCGCGTCCCAGGCCCGCACGTCGCCGGACGGGCCGAGGCTCGGCGCTTCCTGCACGTGCGAACCCGTAATCACAAGATTCCGGTAAATGGCGGGGGGTGAGGAAAGCCCGTAGGAGGCTTTGGGAAACTTGTCCGCGACGCCGGTCCGAAGATTGATTTCAAGCGCAAGTTTGCCGGTTTTCGCCTCGAGAAAGATCAGCCAGCCATCGTTGGTCCCGAAGATGATCCGCGGCGCGGTCTCTTTATCGCCCGGCCAATAGGCGATGCCCCGCATGCCAGGCGGGTGGGCGCCTTCGTACTCCCAGATCTTTGCGCCGGTTTCCGGCCCCAGAGCCACGACGCGATTGTAGGGCGTCGACAGGTACATGACTCCGCCAACCACCAGGGGCGTTGTCGACGAGCGGCGTGGCCGGGTGCTGTTCGGGACGGGCGCGAAGAGGTCGTATGTCCAGACTTCTTTCAGTCCGGCCACATTCCTCGGCGTGAGCCTGGTGAGCGGAGAGTATCGCTGCCCACCCGGATCGTGCCCATAGGTGGGCCAGTCCGTCTGGCTCAGGAGGGGAACAACGGTGAGAACAGCGATTGCCGAACCGCGTCGAGCGAACGATAGCGCGGCTCGTAGCCGAGGAGTCTTCGGGCTTTGGCGATGCTGCAGTTGGGCGATCGGGCGATGTGGTCCCATGTGATCGACGCCTCTTTCTCCGTGACGGTGTTACGCCACTCTTCCCAGGGCAGATATCGGACAGTCGCTTCTTTGCCGTACCACTTCGCGACTGCTTCGGCGTAACCGGTCATCGTGACTGCGGCCGGCGAGACGGCGTGGAAGCTCTCGCCTGCCGCGTCCGGCCACAGGTCAAGCGCTTTCACGAAGCACTGCGCAACGTCATCGGCATGGACATGGTGGAGCGTTTCGCGACCGATGTTGGGCAGCGTAATCCCCCGCCCCTCCGCAAGATCGTGGAAGATACGCGGATTGAAATTCGCCGCCGGGTTCAGCGGAACCCATCCTTCGCCAACCAGATGGCCGGGATGAATGACCGCCGCCGGAACGTCCGTCTGGCTCAGAAGGAACTTCTCAATAGCCGCCTTGCGAATGCCGTATTCGGAGATCGGATGGCGGGGCATATCCTCCGTGGCGGGCACTTCCACGCTCATTCCGTGGACCCAGATGGTTCCGCAATGCAGGAGACGCCGGGCGCGCCCGCGCAGCGCGTTCACCAGACTGACTGCGCCTTCGAGGGTGTAGCAGGTCAGATCGATGACGGACTCGGCGTCCAGTTCCGCGAGGCGGGAATCGAAGCGCTGGTCACCGCGGTCGATGGTGACGCGCGTGACTCTGGCCCATGCGGGGTGCGCTACGTACGGCTCCCGCATGCCTCTCGAAACGCAGACGGTGTCGAAACCCGCTTCGACGAGACGCGGAGTCAGGTAAGAGCCGATGTGACCGGAACCGCCAATCACCGCCACGCGCATCAGCGGCGACTCCCGCGCAGGTCCTCAAGAGCGCTTCGGATTTCGGCGGATCCCGGCGCGAGCCGCAGCGCCTCTTCCAGTTGAATCCGCGCGTTCCGGTAGTCGTGGGTCAGAGCGAGAACCAGGCCGTAACTGTGGCGGCTCTCGGCATCGCGCGGGTTGGCCGCGACGGCCTTTCCGAAGTACCAGGCGGCTTCCGCATAGTCGCTGCGGGCGGCGAGGAGATTGCCCAGATTGTAGTTGGCCTCCGCGAGGTCAGGCTGAAGATTAATCGCCCTGCGGAAGGCGCTCTCCGCCGCCCTGGCATCGCCTGCCTTTAACTCCGCCAGACCGAGAAGATTGTTCGCGCGCGGCTCTTCCGGAGCCTTTTCGAGAACGCGCACGGCATCGTCCACGCGGCCGAGTTGCAAGTACGCGTTGCCCAGGTTGGTCATCGCGACCGTGTCGTCCGGAAGCTTCGCGCTCTCTTCCGCGCCGCCGCTGAGGTCACCGCTGAGTATCATGGACGCCGCCAATTCACGCCGCGCCGCCACCGGATTATCGCCGCTCTGAATGGCCTGCCGGAACCAGCGAATCGCCGCAGCGTGATCGCCGGCCTTCGAAGCCTTCATACCGTTCCGGTAGTACTGCGGGCCGGGATTCTCGTCCGGAAAATAGGGGACGCGCACGTGCGCCTCGCCGGACGTAAAGGATGCGGGCTTTCTCCGCTGGATGTAGTGATCGGTCATCACGACGTGGGGCGCGTCATCGCTCCGCCGCTTCCACATGTGGCAATCGAGACAGTTCTCGCTCGCCCGGTGCGTCGAGGCGTGACAGCTTTTGCAGACTTCAATGAAGTGGGCCACGGGCTGCGCGCGATGCGGATCGTGACAGGTGGTGCACGTCATCCGGCTCCCGAGAAAACAGGCCGATTTGCGAAGGCGGTACGCCTGATGCGCGACTTCAAAACGGTCGCCGATGCCGGCTTCGAAGTACACCGCGTAATCGGTGAGCGGCTCGCCCGGCCGGTACGAATACGGCCTGCGTTCAGGTCTTCTGACGACGGAAGGAGGCGGCGAACTCGTGGGTTCCAGATGGCACTGCTGGCAAACGTCCATCTGCCGCTCGCGGCTGAGCTTTGCCGGATTGATCAGGGCCTTGTGGTCGCTCGCGGGTCCGTGGCAACGCTGGCAATCGATGCCTTCGGGCAGCGCATTGTCTTTCCTCGGATACGCGTTATGGCAGAACATGCAGTCTTCCGCGACCTGCCGGCGAAAGTCCTCGTGATCGGGCCGGTCGTAGCCGGGGCTCATGGCGAAGAGGCCGCCCTTCTCGCTGTACCAGCTCACGGGAAGTTCCACCAGCGCGCCATCCGGATTGCGATGCAGAAAGGTCTTTGCGTGATTGCCCGAACCGAGGGCGTAATCGATCGACTTCTCCATCTCGTTCACCCGCCGTCCGCCCGGACCGAGCTGGTATCGCATCATCTTTCCGCCGGCGATCTCGTAAGAGCGGTCCGAGGCCGCATGATACAGCTTTCCCTGCGCCTCGGCCGCTCTGGAGAAGGATCTTCCCATGCCGGTCCGCGCATACGCCTCCACAATGTCACGATGGCAGCGGACGCATCCCGCGGTATCCACGTATTCCGGTTCACGCTGAGCGGCCGACCGTTCGGTCCGCCAAACGCAGCCGGCGAGCGCAAACGACAGCAGCGCGTAAACCGTGAATTTCAGGGCTTCGACTCTTCCCGCGGCTTCGGCCTGCCGAAATTGGCCGCAAGGTAATCGACGATCTGATCGATCTCGCTGTCCGACGCCGCCGCGCCGCGCGAAACCATATCGTCAACCACCGTCCCCCATCGCTCCTTCGTCATGCGCGCCCGGACCACGTTTTCGAGCCCATGGCATGCGGTACAGACGCGCTCCGTGACGGCTTTGCCCGGGCCTTCGGGAAGGCTGGAATCGGTCTTCGCCTTGCCATCATTCTGGCCAAACACACCGACAGTCGCGAGCGAAGCCAGAAACAACGCCTTCACAGAGACCTTATGGTAATGCATAAACGAAAAGCCGTCCGTTAACCTTCTCTTTGTGTTCTCCACCGGCAGCGTAGATGGCGACATACTGTTTTCCGTCTTTGCCGAGGAAGGTTATCGGAATCGAGTTCGCATCGGCATTCTGATCGACCACCCACGACTCATTTCCGGTGCGGGAGTCGAACGCGCGGAATTTGCCGTCCATGGTTGCGCCGATGAACACCAGTCCTCCCGCCGTCGCGATGGAACCGCCATTGAGCGACGGCGTGCCGGTCTTCGGAACGCCGAGTTTATCGAGTTCCTCAAACGAACCGAGCGGAACGCGCCAGGCGATCTCGCCGGTGTTCACATTGACGGCGCTCAGTTCGCCCCACGGCGGCTGCTGGCACGGCCAGCGCTTCGTCCCGTCCCAGAAATAGTCACCCAGATTGAGCGGCGGATCGTCGGGACCGACACGCACGAAGCCTTTGCCATCAGCCGCCGGCGTCATCCTGCTGAAGTTCGCCAGGTTCTTCGTATTGACGAAGATATAGCCCAGCGCCGGATCGAATGACGTTCCTCCCCAGTTGTTGCCGCCCGTCCAGCCCGGGAAGATCACACGAAGCCTGGGACCGTACTGCGCAAAAGGTCCGCCGGTCATGGCGCCGCCTTCGCGCGCCAGAAGCGCCCGGCAGTACTTCTCGTGTTCGGGGGTCACCGTGGCGATCTCTTCCGGCCTGAACGTGGTGCGAGCCAGGGGTGGGGGCTTGACAGGAATCGGCTGGGTTGGCCAGTTCGAATCCCCGGGCAGCGGATTGTCGTTCGCGACCGGCGTTTCCTTCACGTCATAAAGAGGCTTCCCGGTAACTCGGTCCAGAATGAACAGGTAGCCCTGTTTGGTGCTCTGCGCGACAGCCGGGATGGTTTTTCCGCCGCGCTTCACGGTAATGAGCGCCGGCGCGGCGGTCAGATCGTAACCCAGTTGTCGTGATGCGTCGTCTGGAAGTACCACCTGAGTTTGCCGGTCGCGGCATCGAGCGCCACGAGCGAAGAGCCGTAGAGATTGGAGCCTTTGCGGTCGCCTCCGTAGAAGTCGTTGTTCGGCGTGCCGACCGGCAGAAACAGGAGTCCACGCTCGGTGTCGAGTGTCGACAGTCCCCACGAATTCACGCCGGAACGGTTTTCCCATTCGCCTTCCCGCCACGCTTCGTGATTCGGTTCACCGGGACGCGGGACCGTGTGAAAAGTCCAGACCAGCTTCCCGGTGCGCATATCCCACGCGCGAACGTCGCCCGACGCCGCGCGCTGCGGCATCTCACCCGTGCTGGAACCGGTGATCGCGAGGCCTCTGTAGATGGTCGGGGGCGACGACATCCCGAGGCGGGCCTTCGGATATTTCGCGGTCACGTCGCCCTGCCTGAGATTCACGAGGCCTTCCTCGCCGAAGCCCGGAACCGGCCTGCCGGTTCCGGCATTGAGAGAAATCAGATAACCGTCCGCCGTGCCGAAGACGATTTGCGGAGGCAGATCCTTCGCGCCGGCCCAGTATGCAATACCGCGCAGGGCGGGCGTGTGCGCGCTCTCGTACTCCCATATCTTCCGGCCCGTCTCCGGTTCCAGAGCCACCACGCGGTTGTACGGGGTGCTCATGTAGAGCACGCCATTCACAACCAGCGGAACACTTTCCGAGCGGCGGACGCGCGGGCGTCGGGTTTGCGCCGGAGCCGATTTGGATCCTCCCGGCGGAGAGGCAGGTTCGGGAGCCACCGCTTCGGTGTCGAAGGTCCAGGCGAGTTTCAGCTTCGAGACATTCGCCGGCGTGATCTGCTTCAGCGGCGAGTAACGCATCGCGCCCGGATCGTGGCCGAACACGGGCCAGTCGGTCTGGGCGTGAAGCGCGAGCGCGAACAGAGACAGGGTAGCCAGCTTCCTCATTCAGTCGCTCCAATGGATCATGGGTAAGCCGGGAACGGGCGCACGGAAGAACGGAATGCGCTTGCCACGGAGGGATCCGATGTAAGCGGTCCGGAGATCGGGTCCGCCGAAGGTGATGCTGGCCATCCACGGCGCAACGCCCTGGCCGGTTGCGAACAGAACTTCTTCCGTTACCGCTCCGGCCAGGAACTGCCGCTCGAGCGCGTCCACTTTCGCCGGATCGCCTTCGTCGAGAAGCACCCGCAGGTCGCCCTGAGGGGTCAGGACAAACAGCTTGTCCGAATAGACCATGGTTCCCCAGAGATTCCCGAAACTGTCGAATGCGATGCCATCGGGCCACGCTCCTTTGCCAAGGCTGGACGGACCGAAGATCTCGCGTTCCTCGACGTCGCCGCGCGCATCAATGCGCAGGCGCGTGATGCAGCCGCCGGTCGTCTCCACCACGTAGAGCCACTGTTCGTTCGCATCGAAGCGCACTTCGTTGGTGAAGCCGAATCCCTCGGCCACCACGCGAAACACGCCGTTCTCATAGACCGCGATGTAGCCGTCCCGGAGATCGGTCCGAAGGGCACGCATCCAGTTCTTCACGCGCGTGGAGACGGTGACCCAAAGGCGGTCCTTCGAATCCCGGAGCACGAAGTTCACTTTGCCGATTTCGCGGCCATGGATTTTGTCCGCGAGAACCTTCGAATCGCCTCCGCGGGTCATCCGCTCCAAACGATCCGTACCAAAGTTGGCGACCAGAAAATCGCCGTTACGCGCAAACGCCAGACCGTTGGGAAGCGTTCCCGTCAGGTATCGAACCGCCTCACTGCCCGCGTCTTCGAAATAATCCGACTGTTTCTGCGTGACGATCGTTTGTTCGCCATCCGGCGAAATCTTCATTACGCCGCCGCGCGCGTCGGCAGCCCAAAGGGTTCCATCGCGCTCCGCGAGGATGCATTCCGGCCGCTGCAGATCGTGACCGACGTACTGAAGGGCGGCAGCGTCAATTCCGAAATCGAGAACCGGATTGGAGCGATTCACTTCGATAGCAATCCTGTGATGCGCTATACGCAATACACATTGCACATGTCAACAGGAAATCTATCAGCACAGGCTGGTGAAGTCAACAGACTACGCAGGGATTCCGAAGCTACATCGCGCTGCTGATCTGGCCGGCGATTTCGGTGACGTGCGAAACCAACTCGGGTTGCCGTTCGGCCGGGAAACGAGTGGAGGGAGCGGATATTCCGATGGACGCGATCACGGCGCCTTCCTTGTCCCGAATCGGCGCGGCAACGCAGCGAACGCCTTCGATGAACTCGGAATCATCGGAGGCGAACCCGCGGGCGCGGATCTCGCGGCACGCCTTCGCCAGTTCCGGAATCGTCTTCAGCGTGTTCTTCGTGTACTGAATCAGGGGCTTGCTTCCGAGCAATTGCTTCAGGCCCGTTTCATCGAAATCGGCGAGAAGGGCTTTGCCGTGGGAGGTACAGTAGAGCGGCACGAGTTCGCCGGTCTGACCGGAGATCGCAATCACATGACTCGTCGCCGCATGATCCACAAAGAGCGCTTTGCGGCCTTCGCGAACCGCCAGATGGGCAGTCTCTCCCGTGAGCCCCGCGAGCGACTGCAGATGGTCGTGGGCAATAGTCGCCAGCATGCCGCTCCAGTCGTATTGCCGGGACAGCCGCCACACGGAGGTGCCGAGCACGTAATCCTTGCCAGCCGCCGGATTCGCCAGAAAGCCCCGCCTTTTGAGCGTGTTCGCCAGCCGAAACACGCTGCTCCGGTCAATGCCGAGGACGGCGGTCAGTTGTCCCAGCGACACCGGAGTTGACGATTTGCCGACCGCCTCCAGAATCATCAGACCCCGGTCCAGACTCTGGATCGACGGTGTTTCCTGAGTATGGCGTGGTGTTTTGACAGGGGAGTCCGGCATCGTATTCACCCCAAGTATTGCATATTACGCAATCAGCACAGACAATGAGCCCGCAGCGACCAACCTTGGGGAGAGCGCTGTCCGCCCAAGGCTGGTCCTTTTGAGGAGTGTGGAAAAGGGCCGCGCAATTCCGCGGCCCCTCGTCGGTCAGAAGCGGAGCCGCAGAGCCATCTGCATCAGGCGCGGCATGTTCTGCTGCGTCGTGATCTGCCCGAAGAGGTTGTTCGCCGCGGTTGTCTGACCTGTATTCGGCGTACCGAACTGTACGCGGTTAAACAGGTTGAAGGCCTCCGCCCGGAACTCCAGCCGGACTCTTTCGGTGATGGCAGTGTTCTTGAAGACCGAAAAGTCGTAATTGGCAACGCCCGGTCCGCGCAGAATGGGATCGGTACGGGATTCATTCCCGAAGGTGTAAATCGGCGGCGCCGTGAAGCACGCGGTGTTGAACCATCCGGTGATCTTCGACTGCGCCGAACCATCGACGGTTTTCTGACAGCCCGAGACCACGTTCGGCCGCAGCCCCGTGTTGAAGCCGGTGTTGTTGGGCGTGGCCGTGATTCCCAGCGGGAAGCCTTTCTGGAAAGTTGTGACGCCATTGATCCCCCAGCCGGAGACGATGCGATCCGCGAAACCGGAGACGTTGCCCAGGAAACCGCGGCCTTTGCCCATCGGAAGATCGTAGACATAGCTGACAGTGAGACGCTGACGCGAGTCGAAGCTCGACAGGGCCTTCTCTCCGCGCATGTTGTAAACGTCCTGATATCCGGCCACGCCCGTAGCCGAATCGAGCCAGCTCGTCAGGGTTTCCACGTTGGCCAGAATTTTCGAGAAGGTGTAAGCGCCGAGGATGGTTCCGCCCGCCTTGAAGCGCTTTTCCGCTTTCACCTGAAGGGCGTGATAGGTGCTGTCCCCCGAGTAATTCGCCGGATCGGTCAGCGACTGATATTGCGGAAACGGCAAGAGAAGCTGACCGGCCAGCACGGTCTTCGCCGATAGCGTGCCGGTCGACACGGTGCCGTAGAACGGATTCGGGACCTGATTCTTCAAGGCGGAACCGAGAGCGAGGTATCTGGGGTCGAGCTGGTTGAA
>DASZUZ010000701.1:0-2833 GCA_035547415.1 Bryobacteraceae bacterium
TCACCGGCGTCGGTCAGAGTCTTCGCCCATGTGTACGTTGCGAGAGCAGTCAACCCGTGGGCCAGACGGCGCTCATATTTCGTCTGCAGAGCGTTATAGTGCGCATTTCCCACCGTGTCGTCCCACGAGGATCCGCGGGCAAAATCCGGGAACGGCACGTACAACTGGGGATTGGTTCCGGGCGGCAGCAGCACGGAGGGAAGATTGGTTCCCACGAAGGTTTCCAGATGCCTGCTGAGGGAGCCCACATAGCTGGCTTCAATCAGGTCGTTCCCGGTGAGCTGGTACTGCATCGTGAAGTTATAGCTCATCACGTAGGGAGTCTTGTAATGCAGCTGGATGCCACGCATGGAGAGGCCCTGAGTGGACGATGTTGCGTTGATACTCGAAATGCCATTCTCGATGGAAGCGACCGTACCGTTGGGGTAAGTAACCGGCGTTACCGAATTCGCAGCGGGGAAACTGAAAATATACTGGAACGGGTAGTTATAGCCGAGGCTGGGCGAGCCGCCGCGATTCTCGAAGCCGCCATAGTAAATTCCGAAGCCGCCGCGTACGACAAGTTTATCCATTGCTTTGTAGGCGAATCCGAAGCGCGGCGCGAAATTCGTCTTCTGCACTTCGCTCAGACCGGACCCGTACTTGTCTGTGTAGACCAGATTGATGCCGTCCTTCTGCAGCAGGCTGACAAACGCCGGCGACAGCGGCGGGTCGCCTTTGCGGCTGGCTGGAATCAGGAACTGCGCGGACCCGGGCGCGGCGGGGATAAAATTGCCCTGCGCGCCGTATTTTTCGCCGGTGGGAGAGAAGTAATCCCAGCGAACGCCGAGATTCAGAGTAAGCCGCTGCGTAATTTTCCAGTCGTCCTGCAGGTAAGCGCCGTAGTAATTGCGCTCGCTCGCGACGTCGCCGAAATTCGACGCGCTGACCCCGTCCGATCCGCCGAGCAGCACACCGGTCTGAGTATTCACGGGGTTCAGCAGGAACTGCACGCGCCCGGTGCTCCCATCGCCCAGATTGGGAACGGACGTGTACTGACCGCTGAATGAAAACGAGCCCTTCGCGTACGGGGGCGCCGCCCAGGGCAGCGCGATCACCTGCGCTTCGAATCCGCCTTTGAAACTGTGGTTCCGGTAGATCTTCGTCAGGTTCTCCGTAAACTGGCCGGTATTGCTGTAGCGATCGCTGATGAGCCACTGCGAGGGTCCGAGCTGAGTGAGTCCGCCAATGCCGAAGGAAGGCAGACCGCCGTTGCCGGGAATCTGTGGGACGCCCTGAATACCGAACTGACCGGGGATGTTGGACGTATCGTTGCCGTATGCCTGAATGCGCGAGGTGTGCTCGCGATTGAATCCGACACGCGCTTCGTTGATGAGCGTGGGCCCGAAGATATGGGTATAGCTGAGCGCCGCGCCCTGCGTGTCCACATGCTGCGTGCCGTCGGAGAAGCCGCCGCCGTCGGCATACCCGTCGAAGGGCGGCGGGAAGATGCTGGGGCTGCGCGAAAGGCTGTAGCGGACAAACAACTGATCCTTCGGAGAGAAGATCTGATCGAGACGCGAATCGAAGGCGTTCACGTCGGTCTGATTATTCCGGTTGATGTTGTAGTTATTGTTCAGTCCCGGCTGCGTCGGCGCGGGATAAAGGCTCATCAGCTTGACGGCATTCGGGTCAAGCCGGCTCATCGGTATGACATTGCCCGCGAATGGATCGCGCACGTATTGCCCGTTCGAGAGAAGGCGGGTCGTGGAGGGATCGAAGATCGTTCCGAGCGGGAACGATCGCCCGAGAGCGTCGGTCCTCGATCCGCTCTGCAGCGCAATGAGATCTGAAAAATCGGTGAAGCCGCTGTTGCGCTCGGCCACGGTCGGGACGGTGTAACCGGTTTTCGGCACCTGCTGCCGAATGCGCGTGCCTTCGTAATCCGCGAAGAAAAATGTCTTGTTCCGGATGATGCGCCCGCCCTCGGTGACACCGAACTGGTTCTGGCGGAACGCGCCCTTCTTCTGTCCGTTCGCGTTCTGGAAGAAGTCGGCGGAATCGAACTTGTCATTCCGCAGGAACTCCCAGGCGCTGCCGTGGAATCCGTTCGTGCCCGACTTCAGCGTGGCGTTCAGAACAGCCCCGCCCGCTCTGCCGAATTCAGCGCTGAAGGCGCTGGTCTGCAGCTTGAACTCGCTGATCGCGTCGATGGGCGGCTTGACGACGTACGCCGCGCCACTGAGAAAGTCGACGCTGCTGCTGTTGTTATCGATGCCGTCCAGCAGGTAATTGTTCTGCGCGGGGCGGGTGCCATTGGCTTCAAACCACCCGTTTGCATTGAGTCCTCTGCCTTCCGGCTGGCCTTGCGTAACGCCGGGAGCGAGGCGCGCGAGGAACGTATAGTTCCGGCCGTTCAGCGGCAGATTGTTGATCGCCTGCTGCTGAATCACCTGTCCAACGGAGCCGCTTTCGGTCTGCAGCAGCGGCGCCTCGGCCGTCACATCGACTGTGTTGGCGACGTCACCGACGGCGAGCGTGAAATCAACCACCAACTGCTGCTGAATGTTGAGTTGCAAGCCGCTGCGCCGCTGACCCTGGAAACCGGGGTGCGCAACCTCGACCGTGTAAGTTCCGATCCGGAGTGGCGTCACAACGTACGCGCCGGATTCGTTGGTGGTGGCAGTCTGGGCGGCGCCAGTGCCTTCATTCGTCACCGTAACGTGAGCCTGCGGGATGACCGCGCCGCTCGAATCTTTGAGAACGCCGAGAATGGAACCCGTATCGACCTGGGCGTTCAATGCCGCGGCAAAAAGAAAACTCAGAGCCGCGCACAACAAAAGCGAAGACTTTC
>DASZUZ010000702.1:0-3092 GCA_035547415.1 Bryobacteraceae bacterium
GATCGTTGCCGGTGCAGTACCTGATGTTCGGGATCCGCCGTCCAGTCCGCCAGCGCCGTCAGCGATTCCTCGTAGTCTACCTCCGTTTTGCGCCGGTTCACCGCATGCTGAATCGTTCCCGCAACCTGGCGCTTGACCACGGTTCGTACGAACCCCATTAATCTCGCCGGGTCGCGCAACTCGCCTTTTCGGATCGCCTGCGCCACCACAACGAAACAATCATGAACTTTGTCATCGATATCCACAGGGCCCAGGTTCCTCAGCAGGAAGTACCGGATGCCTTTCGCGAAGATTTCGTACAGCTCTTCCATCGCGACGACATCGCCGTCGTGGATCCGGGCGACAATCTCCGCCCAATCGACGATCTCGAACGCCTCGGTCTGTTCGCGTTCAGGGCCGGGTTGTGGTGCGGCCATCATAGCCAGTCATATTACCAGCGAATGTGTATTCCCGCACTCATGGAATGCGGCTTAGGAGAAAATACCCAGCCCAGTACGCTGGGTTTGTTGTCGACCGGCTTCCGATCGCCGACAGTTGGGCCGCGCGAAGCGCCGCAGCCGGACCAGCCCCGGGATCCGCCCGGAGCGCGCGATAAAACTCGACCATCAGACCTTCGGCGGCATCGTCCGGCACGTCCCAGCCTGTCGCCATGACCGCGTGCGCTCCCGCGCCAATCCAGGCTCTGGTCAGCCCCATCAGCCCCGCTGCCGGCAGGGCGCGGCCCTCGGCCGAATGGCAGCCATCCATGATCACGAGGCGAGGGTCAACACGTGTTGCGATAATCTCCCGGGGACCCAGTAAACCCATCGCCCCTGTCGAATCGAGGCTCAGCGCGATCATGCCGGAATCGGAGTCCGCGGAGTCCTTCACGACGTGCGTGGCAAAGTGAATAATCGCCGGCCGCGTCGCGCTGACCACCCGCCGGACTTTCTCCAGGCTCGCATCCGGACCCGTCAACACCGTCGATTCCGGACTTCCCCACGCACGTCTGCAGACGCTCAGTTCGCCCGCGGTGTTTGGAAGGCGCGGGAGCGTCAGGTCACTGCGTCCGCGCTTTCCGCGGTATCTCGTATCGGCCATGTTATAGACCGGATCTCCCACGCCCACAAAAGGGCCGCGGATCGGCGTAGCGGTGTCTTCCAGCAGCAGCGCGCCGGGAATCGACTCCAGAGTGGTCCGTTCCACCAGGTAAACAGGCTTTTCACCGGACTCCTCCACGACCAGAGCGGCGAACGGTACCTCGTAAAGCGGCCCGTCCAGTTCGAGAAGCCAATGCCGGCGGCGCAGGAATTCCGCTGGCACGGATCCGAAGAGATCCCGATACAGGCTGTGGCCCGGCTGCGACGGAGACAGCCCCGTGCGCACTGCATCCGTGAACTGTTTCGCTGCCCTCTCGATCTCCTCGGCCGGCGGCAATGGAAATACGGCCGCGTGGCGCCGGTCGATGGCCCAGATCCACGAACTCGTTTTTGAAATATGGAAGCTGAAGAGCGCCCGATCTTCGCCCAGCGCATCCTGAACGTGCGCCAATGCGGAACCTCTGTTCCTGCTCCCCGTGGAAGCCGTTCCCGCCGCATTCGCTTCCATTTGCCGCAGTTCGAACCCGAGGTTCGCAGCCTTTCGATCGGCGTCGGGAGCGCGATTGGATACGGTGGTGCGCTCCAGCGATTGATATTGCGCCAGCAGGTCCCAGTAACGCGCCGGGAGCCGCGATCTCCAGTCGTCTGGCTCGGGCACGAGAGCGCGCAGGCTCCACAGACGACCCTGTTCGGCGGTATCGAACGTCTCACGGATCAGCGCCGCATCCTGTGTCGCGCGCGCCAGTCGGTTACCGGCGGCGACCAGTCCCTGAAAGACGAGCGCCAGACCGCTTTCGAGGGCCACGCGGTCCTGATCGGCGGGAACCATGTCGGTTCTCATTCGATCGACAACCCGGCGCGCTTCGCGAAAATCCGCAAGGGCGCCGGCGAGATCTCCCCGCTCGAGGCGGAATTGGCCCCGGTCGGAATAAACTTTCCAGAGCGGCGTCGGGTTGGGCGGGGTAGAAAGGGCCGCGTCGAACAGCGCTGCGGCCGACCGGAATTCGCCCTTGCGGGCCTTGACCTTCGCGAGTCCGCAAAGAACGCTGGCCAGGGGAGGCAATTCGTGAACTCGCACGAGTCTTAGTGCCTCGCTGAGCGCCCACTCGGCCATTTCCGTACGCCCCGCGTTCAGGCTGGCATTTCCGAATCCGGACCAGACGCGGGAAGCGGTATCGAGATCGCCGGCGTCCATCAGTCCTGCAATCCCTTCGCGGAAATAAGGAACGGCATCGTCAAACCGGTTCAGGTCCACGTAGGCGGCGGCGATCTGGCAGATCAGGCCTGCCCGTGCGCGCGGGTCCGCATGCCCGGCGGGGCCGTCTAGAGCATCTCGCGCAATCCGCGCGGCATTCTGCGGCTGGCCCATCTGGATGTACAGACTGGCGAGATTATCGAGTGAAAAAAGAAGCGGGCCATACTCCCTGGATGCCTCGGCGATTCTTTGCGCTTTCAGCAGTTCGTCCAGCGCGGTTCGGAATTGCAGCCTGTGCTCGGAACAGTAGCCGGCGTTGTTCCAGTTCGCCGCGGCATCGTGCGGGATGTTCGCCTTCTCGGCCAGAACCGCGGCTGAAAGAAACACATCGTGAGCCTCTCCGTAGCTGGCGAGTCTGAACAGTTGTTTTCCGCGAAGGTTTAAGCGTCTGACCTCATCGGCAGCCGTCGAGTGAAGATCGGTGGAGGGGGTCGCTGCTGGCTTTCCGGTCGAGCCGGTCAGCAGAAGCGCAATCAGCATCGACGCCACACTCGCGCCGAACGGAATCGGTCTTGTTGACACCAGAATCCTCCGGTCGGACTGGTGATAGTTAACCATCCAACGGTTAACGACCACACAGTCTACCAGAGTTTTTTGTAGATCGCGCTATGGCGATAACCGGTAAAGACCGGCTTTTTGATCGGCGGATGCGCACTGCGAGCGCATAGAAAGCGGCTGATTACCAGCCGAACAGTAACAGCATGAACGAAGTGACCCCACCGGATGGATCGCCGCCCATTTCGTCGCCTTTCTGCCCG
>DASZUZ010000703.1:0-6294 GCA_035547415.1 Bryobacteraceae bacterium
ATCATTTTGAGACCACGCCGCCCATCGATCCCGTTCTGAAGCGGATGCGCAAGGTTCCCGCGGACGTTTACAAACTGGTCAGCACCGCGCGAAAACCCAGCGATATGGGCCGCATCCTGGCCGCCAGCCGGTTGAGTCCGAAGATTCCGCTCGTGACGCTCGCCATGGGCGAGATCGGTTTCCCGTCGCGGGTGCTCTCGACTGCGCTCGGCTCGGTGTTCACATACGCAGCCCCGGCGCATGTGCAGGGCACGGCATCGGGACAAGTGAATGCGCGGCAGCTCAGGTCCCTTTACCGCATCGACAAGTTCACCAAAGCCGCGAAGATCTTTGCGGTGGTGGCGGATCCGGTCCGGCACTCTGTCTCGCCGCAGGTGCACAATCGCGCCTTCCAGTCGCGCCGCATCGACGCGGTCTATGTGCCGCTGCTCGTCACCGGCAATCAGCTCCGCGATTTCTTCCAGTTTGCCGGCGAATTGCCTCTTGCGGGCTTCAGCGTCACCATTCCCCACAAGCGCCGCATCATGCGGTATCTCGATCAGATTGATCCGCTCGCGAAACGCATCGGCGCCGTCAATACAGTCGTTCGCAAGGCGGGCAAGTGGCGCGGTTCGAATACGGACGCGGAAGCCGTGTCGGGTCCGCTTTCGCGGCTGATCCCGTTGCAGAAGGCGACTGCATTGATCATCGGTAACGGCGGCGCCGCGCGCGGCGCTGCCTGCGCTTTGGCCGACGCCGGAACCCGCGTTGCCCTCACGGGCCGCAATCCGGACCGGGTGCGCGCCCTGGCCCGCCTGGTAAACGGCGAACCCGTCTCCCATGAACAGGCGCTGATGCGCCATTTCGACATCGTCATCAACGCCACGCCGGTCGGTATGTGGCCGAACAGTAACGAATGCCCGTTCGAGGACAAGATCCCCGGAGACATTGTTTTCGACATGGTTTATAACCCGCTGGAGACCGTGCTGATTCGCCGCGCCCGCGAACAGGGCAAGCAGGTCATTCCCGGCTTGAAGATGTTTATCGAGCAGGCTGTGAAGCAGTTCGAACTCTGGACAGGCGAATCGGCCCCTCGCGCCGCGATGGAGTCGGCCGCTCTGGATGCGCTCGAAACGCGATACTCGGAGCAGAAGGCATGAAGCTGAGCCGGCGGGAAATGGCTGCCCTGGCGGCGGGGGCCGCGATAGCCGCGAAGTCCGAAGCGCAGACGCCGCCCGCCGCGGGGGATATCGCCAAAGCGGTTCGGGACGCCAATCGGCGCAATTCCGCGGTTCTCGAGAAATTTGAAATCCCGATCGGCGCCGAGCCGGCTTTCCAGTTCAGGGCATGAACGACGACGTCTTCTTTGCCGGCATCGCGGAACTGAACGAGCGGCTGAAGAAGCATGAGTTTTCAACTGTCGAGCTGGTGCGGGCCTTCTCGGAGCGCCTCCAGGCGTTGGGACCGCGTTATAACGCCCTCGCTCTGCCGCTGCCGCAAATCGCCGTTCGCCGCGCGAAACAGGTAGATGAGGAACTGAAGCGCGAGCGATATCGCGGGCCATTGCAGGGCATTCCGTTCGGCGCGAAGGATCTGCTTTCGTTCGCGGGTCAGCTCACCACCTGGGGAGCGAAACCTTTCGCGTCGCAGGTGTTCGACGAGTCCGCGACAGTGCTCCAGAAGCTGGATAAGACGGGGTCGGTCCTTATCGGCAAACTCGCGATGGTCGAACTCGCGGGTGGTCCCGCCTATCGCATGGCCAGCGCCTCGATGTTTGGCCCCGGACTCAATCCGTGGGATCGCACTCGCTGGTCGGGCGGTTCGTCGAGTGGCTCCGGCAGCGCCGTCGCCGCCGGTCTCGTGCCTTTCGCGCTCGGTTCGGAGACGTCCGGATCCATCCTCACGCCCTCCGCCTTTTGCGGGATTACGGGACTCCGGCCGACCTACGGTCTCGTCAGCCGGCACGGCGCCATGCCCCTCGCATGGACGATGGACAAAATCGGTCCCATGTGCCGGACCGCGGAAGACTGCGGTCTCGTGCTGCAGGCGATCGCGGGCGGCGACTCGCAGGATCCGGGCTCCGCTGGAAAAAGTTTTTATTACACCCCGCAGTATGCCCGCAAAGTGAGCGATCTCAAGGTGGGATTTGCGCCGGTGGATCTGGATTGGGTCGAAGCGGAAGCGCGTCCCGCCTTCGACGCCGCGCTCCAGGTAATCCGGGCCACAGGTGTGCAGATGGGCGAAGTGAAGCTACCGGAGTTTCCCTACGGTACGCTCACCAGCGTGATCGTCAGTTCGGAAGGATCCTCCGTTTTCGAGTCGCTCATAAGAAGCGGAAGGGTGAATGAACTCGCGGACGAGCGCCAGATCGAAGGCCTGAAGGCCGGCCTTGAGATTCCTGCCAGCGACTATCTCAAAGCGATGCGGATTCGCTCGCTGGTGAAGCAGAAGTTTCGGGAAATGTTCGCTGATATCGATGTGATCGTTGCGCCCTCGCGCTTTGGGATCGCGCCCAAAGTTTCCGACCCCCTGGACGGAGGGGCCGACCGCAACGATGCCTCGCAAAACCGGCCCGCCTCTCCCGGCACGACCAGTCTGATTCCGGCAGGAAATCTGGCCGGATTACCCGCGCTCTCGCTGCCCTGTGGCTTCTCTCAGGGCATGCCCGTGGGTCTGCAGATGGTTGGCCCGCCGTTCAGCGAGAACACCCTGCTCGCCCTCGGCCGCGAATTCCAGAATCGGACCGACTGGCATAAGCGCAGGCCCCCGATCGGAGAGTGAGTACTTGATCTCCCCCAGCGAAATCGCAGCGTTCACAGACCGTCTCACCGGGGCGCGCGTGTGGCAGATGACCAGCCACCCGTCCATCAACCATCCGACCTATTTCCTCCAGAGTTCCTTCACGCCGGATGGGCGCCGCATTCTTTTCACCTCCTACCGGACGGGCTCGCCGCAATTGTTTTCAGTCGGATTTCCGGACGGCGAGATCGAACAACTCACCAGTGGCGCTCCCATCCACCCCTACTCGGCCGCAATCCGAAACGATCGGGTCTTTTTCGTGCGTGGAGGTGAAATCTGGACGTACGGACTTCAATCCCGGGCCGAACGCAGGATAGCCGGATTCGACGGTCAGTTGGGCGAAGTCTCCCCGGATGCGAACGGGGATTGGCTGGTCGCGGCCATCCGGTGCGGGGATCGGAATGGCCTCGTTTGTGGCCGCGCAGACGGCAGCGACTGGAATTTCATCCCTTACCCCCGAACCGTGATTCACCCGCAGTTTCATCCTCTCGAGCCGGAATGGATCGAGTTTGCGGGCGACCCCGCGCCTCGCATGCATCGCGTTCGCCGGGACGGTTCCGGCCTCGAATGCCTGTACGAGCACGGGAATGACGAGTTCGTCGTCCACGAAACTTTCCTCGGTCGGACGGGTGACATCGTATTTACCGTCTGGCCCCGTGCCCTCTGTCGGCTGGACTGGACTTCTCGCGCCATTCGCGTCATCAGCGACTTCAACGCCTGGCACATCACCCCAAACCGCGCGGGGACTCAGGTGCTGTGCGATACAAATCATCCCGATACCGGGATCTGGCTCATCGATGCTCAAACCGGCGCGCGGAGTCAGGTGTGCCTGTCTGAGTCAACGAATCAGGGAACGCAGTGGCGCAAATCGTTTTACGCGCTGAAGGAAGATTTTGTCAGTGCGCAAAAATCGAACCTGAGCTGGATGGAGACGGCGGTGGACACCGTCTACGGACCTCAATGGACTCACCCGCATCCGGCATTTTCGAACGACGAACGGCATATCACCTTCACGAGCGACCGCACCGGTAATCCGCAGGTTTACGTCGCGGAGTTGCTATCCTGACCCCATGGGCTGTGGTTCCGGCAGTAATTTCAATCAGTTTGCTCCCATTCCCGAGGGCGCGCGCAAAGTCTTCTGCGTGAAGTTCCAGAGGGAAATGGAAGGTCTCGATGAGGTGCCGTTCGAGGGACACCCTCTTGGCCAGCGTATCTACGATAACGTTTCGAAAGAAGCGTGGAAGATGTGGGTCGAACACATGAAGATGCTGATGAATGAATACCGCCTGAACCTCGGGACGCAGGAAGCGCAGGAATTTATCATTCAGCAGATGGAGCAGTATTTCTTCGGAGAAGGCGCCGCGCTGCCTCCGGATTATGTTCCTCCGCGCCAGAAATAGTCGCCCGACTTTCCGATGGTTGCCCCCGAACGGATGTGATTGGACGAACCGGCGCCGTTTTCGCTATCCTCAACCTGACGCGCGGATTGTAATCGACTCGATGCGTGTCAAGGGTTTGGTTCCTGCCTGCCATTAACACATGAAATGTGGAATCTGACTGCGGCGCCTGGAGTCCGGTCGGTACGTTTTCGAGGCGCGAACAGGGAAGAATAAGGGTAATGAGCGAGCGCAAGGCTCTGATTATCGGAGCAGGTCCGGCCGGACTGACGGCCGCGTTTGAACTGGTCGAGCGTTCCGACATCCAGCCGATTGTGCTGGAAAAGAGCGAGTACATGGGCGGCATTTCCCGAACGGTGCGCTACAAAGGCAACCGCATCGATATCGGGGGCCATCGGTTCTTCTCGAAGTCAGACCGCGTGATGAACTGGTGGATGAAGGTGATGCCGGTCGAATCGTCTTCGAACGGGAACGGCTCGCATAGCATCACGTACCAGCGGCAAACGCGGGACGTGACCGCGCCGACTGCCTGCCCGGATCCGCGGCAGGATGACCGGGTCATGCTGATCCGCAACCGGAAGTCCCGCATTTATTTCCTGCGGCAGTTCTTCGATTATCCGATTCAGTTGAGCGCGGATACTCTGAAACGGCTCGGTTTGCTGCGGACGGTAAAGATCGGCGCGAGCTACGCGAAAAGCGTCGTTAGCCAGACGAAGCCCGAGAAGACGCTCGAGCAGTTCCTTATCAACCGGTTCGGCAAAGAGCTGTATCTGACTTTCTTCAAGTCTTACACGGAGAAGGTATGGGGCGTTCCCTGCAATCAGATCAGCGCTGAATGGGGCGCGCAGCGGATCAAGGGCCTATCCATTACCAAGGCCATCAAACACTTTTTCAGTAAACAGGTCGCGAAGAAACCGGCGGTCGATATTGCGCAGAAGGGCACGGAAACTTCGTTGATCGAGAAGTTCATGTACCCGAAGCTCGGCCCCGGACAACTCTGGGAATATGTCGCGGAAGACGTAAAGCGCAAGGGCGCGGTCGTTGAAACCGGCTGGAATGTCGAGAAGCTTCACACCAACGGTTTCCACATAGTCGCGGCGGAAGCGGTCAACTCCGAAACCGGGGAGCGGAAGACGATCGAAGCCGATTACTTCTTCTCCACCATGCCGATCAAAGAATTGATGCGCTGTCTGCAGGCTGACGTTCCTCCGAACGTGATGCAGGTCAGCGACGGTCTCATTTATCGCGACTTCATCACGGTCGGCGTCCTGCTGAAGAAACTGAAGATCAAAGAGGACTCGCCGCACGGCGCGAAGCTGCTCTCCGATAACTGGATCTACATTCAGGAACCGGATGTCCAGGTGGGTCGCATGCAGATCTTCAATAACTGGAGTCCGTATCTGGTCGCCAACCCGGACCATGTCTGGATCGGTCTGGAATACTTCTGCTACGAGAGCGACGACATCTGGAAGATGCCGGATGCCGCGATGATCGAGTTTGCCAAAAGCGAGATGGCGAAGATCGGCGTCATCGATCCCGCCGATGTTCTGGATGCCTGCGTCATCCGTGTCCCGAAAACGTATCCGGCGTATTTCGGAGCTTATGAGCGCTTCGATGAAATCAAAGATTACGTCAGCCGCTTCGACAACCTGTTTCTCGTGGGCCGTAATGGCATGCACAAGTACAACAATCAGGACCACTCGATGCTCACCGCTATGACGGCGGTCGACAACATCATCGAAGGTCGCGTCGACAAATCCAATATCTGGGCTCTGAATACCGAGATGGAATACCACGAGAGCAAGGACGGCAAGTAGCCCTCGGGCAGCGTCTCCTCGTTTGCGCGGGCGGTCTGCGAATATTGGATTTCAATGCATCCCGGCCGCTTCATCACATTTGAAGGCGTGGATGGCTGTGGCAAAACCACCCAACTCCGCATGCTTGCCAGCGCCCTTCGCGAACAGGGTCAGACTGTTATCGAGACAGTAGAGCCGGGCGGCACCGAAATCGGCCGGCAGATCCGCCGGATTCTGCTCGATCCGCAAAATACGGCGATTCACGCCCGTACCGAACTGCTGCTCTATTTCGCGAGCCGCGCGCAGAACGTGGAAGAGGTCAT
>DASZUZ010000704.1:0-7340 GCA_035547415.1 Bryobacteraceae bacterium
GGACGAACTGCGGAATGACCAGAACGCCGTCGAGAAAGCCGGT
The DNA here is from genome assembly GCA_035547415.1 of Bryobacteraceae bacterium. Taxonomy (GTDB): domain Bacteria; phylum Acidobacteriota; class Terriglobia; order Bryobacterales; family Bryobacteraceae; genus BOG-234. The sequence continues at coordinate 44 of DASZUZ010000704.1, forward strand.
GTCCGCGATGTCCGCGATCCGGCCGTCAATGATGACGCTGGTATCGAGAATCTTGTGATTGTGGCGGATATCGGTCTCCGTCCCGAAAACGCCGCCGAATGCGCCCAGATTGAGCAACTCGCCCTTCGCCGCGCCGGTCACAGCCCCCACGTAGACCAGCAGCAGAAGGCACACGATCTGGACACAGTGAAGATTTCGAGACGCCTCCGCGCCAAGCCTGCCCAGAACAAGGCTCACCAGCCCAGCGCAGAACAGGCCCACAAGCAGGCCTCCCGCCATGCCGATCAGGCGTTTCAGATTGACCCGGGCAACACGAGTTTCGACGAAAATCGCGAAGCCCGCGATGGCGCCCCCAACCAGAGCCGCCGACCACCACTCTTCGCCCGCAGGCCGGAAATAAGCCGCCGCAAAGCCGAAAATAAGAACGAAAATAGACCGAACGAGAATAAAATCCAGCACTGCCGTTTATCCTTCAGCCTTCCGCCAGGCCGGAACGCCGCAAACTATTCATCTGCAAAGTAGATGCCAGCAGATTGTACCACCGGGGGCAAAGCTCGCCGCTACTCCTTTGGCCGAGCCGGGTAAACGTTCGGGATCTTGCCCAGACTGTAGTAATTCTGTTCGATCTGTGAATCTTTCACTTCCACGATCCGGAAACCTGAGGCGTCCGGACCAATCGGCATGCCGGCGGGACCGGTCGTAATCATTTCGATGTCGCCATCTTTCCCGAATGCGTTGCGGTGATAATGACCCGCGAAGATGTAGTGAACGCCATACCGATGGAAAAGAGCCAGCACGCGCCGGCGCGTCTCCAGCGGCAAATTGAAATACTGCTCCGGCTCGTCCGGTTTTTCGAGGAAAAACGGATGGTGCTGGAAGACGATCGTGGTCAGATTTGCGGATTTTGCCTTGATGAGTTCCTGCTCAAGCCAGCGCTCCTGCTTCGCGGCATCCTCCGGCGCTTTTCCGGGAGCCTTGAACAGACTGGAATCGAGGACGATCCCGTAGACCGATCCTTCGCGGAACGAATAATAATCCGGGCCGTAATTCTTACGGTATGCGGACAGGGTCTCCGGCGTCGGTTCGTTTGTCACGTCGTGATTTCCCGGGACGCTGTACAGGTGAATCGATGGATCGAGTTTCCGGGAAATCCGTTTGTATTCGGCGATCTGGTCCGCGTCGGCATTCCGATTCGTGAGATCTCCCGTGACGATCAGGAACGCGGGATGGAGCCGGTTGGCGTTGGCGACAACAAACTCCCAGTTGGCGGTTTCCTGCTGGAAGTTGCGATTTTCGGCATACATTCCAAATTGCGGATCAGACGCCTGAATGAAAAAGAAAGGCCCCGCGGCGAACGCCTGCAGGGCCAGCAACGGCAGAGTCAGCAGAGCTTTCAGACTTTGAGTTCCCATGGCTTGCGATATTTTCGTTCGAGATATTGTTTGACCTGCGGCTGCGCCGCGGTTTCCCGGTCGCCGTTCCAGTCGACCCGGAGACCACTGCGAAGAGAAACGTTACCAAGCAAGGCCGTGCTGGTGGAGCGGTGGCCGATCTCAATATCGCTGACTGGCTTCTGCCGCGTTTTGATGCACGAAATGAAGTTCGCCCAGTGGTCTCTTCCGTGGTTGTTGGAACTCGCGACCGTGACCTCCTGCAGGCCGCTGCCCTTTTCAGGCCAGATCGTATATCCGGCGCGGTCAATGAAGAGAGTTCCCTTCTCACCGTGGAAAATTGTGCCGTATGTCTTGCCAAACAAGGAATTCCCGTTGAACATCCGGTTCTCGTAGGTGGCGATCATCCCGTTCGGGTATTCGTATGTCACCTGCAGGGTATCGGGCGTATCCCGATTGTCTTTGATCAGGAACTTGCCGCCAAGCGCCGAGATCGCTTTGGGAGGCGTTTCATTAAAAGCCATCTGCACGATATCCAGAACGTGGATGCCCCAATCGGTCATCATGCCGCCCGCGTAATCCCAGAACCAGCGGAAATGGGAGAAGGCGTTCGGATCGACTCCGAAGCGATTCCTGTTGAATGCGCGCTCCGGGGCGGGTCCGAGCCACATATTCCAGTCAAGGTCACTCGGGGGAGCCGTGTCCGGCGGATTGCCGATTCCCTCAGGCGATCCGTTGCCATAGTTGAACGTGCGGCAGAATGTCACCTTGCCGAGCGCGCCCTGTCTGACCAGCTCCGTGGCCTTCTGAAAGTGAACGCCGGAACGCTGCTGGGTTCCCACCTGCACGACGCGGTTGTACTTGCGCGCGGCTTCCACCATCTTGCGGCCTTCATCCACTACAACGGAAATCGGCTTTTCGACGTAGACGTCTTTGCCCGCCTTGCAGGCTTCCACCGTCATGTAGGCGTGCCAGTGGTCGGGCGTCGCGATACAAACCGCGTCAACCGACTTATCCGCGAGGACCTCGCGGAAGTCCTTGATTCCTTTAGCCGCGGGACGTCCGCCCGGTTCTCCGTTCGCGCCGCGAGCGCTGCGGGCAATTGCCTTCTCCAGGTTCGGCTGGTAGACGTCGCACACGGAGACGACTTCCACCTCCGGCTGCGCCATTGCCGAACCCATGTTGCCCTGGCCCTGCCGGCCAACGCCAATAAAGGAGACGCGAATACGGTCATTCGCGCCTTTTACACTACCCGTGAAAATGGCGGTTGTGAATGCGGCCGCGCCCAGTTTAAGGATGTCCCGGCGATCGTTCATTGTTGCAATGTATCACCGTCACTTCACGACGAGATTCACCAGTTTGTCGGGGACTGCGATCGCCTTGACTACGGTTTTGCCCTCCAGGAGCGACTGCACCTTGTCATCGTCCAGCGCCGCCGTCTTGAGTTGGGCGGCGTCCAGCCCCGCGGCGACGGTGAGCCGGGTCCGGATTTTGCCATTGATCTGGACAGGAATCTCGACTTCCGTCTCGCGCGCCAGTTCCGGATCGAAATCCGGCCATGCCACCTTGAACACGGGGTCCGATTTGCCCTGTTCTTCCCAGAGTTCCTGCGCCAGATACGGCGCGAACGGCGCCAGCATCAGGGTGAAGATTTCGATGCTCTGGTTCAGCGCCGCGGCGGAAAGACGCGACTCTTCCGCATACAGTTCATTGACCAGTTCCATCATGGCGGCGATGGAAGTGTTGAAATGCCAGCGAGTATCGAAATCGTCGGTGATTCTTCGGAGGGTCTGGTGTAATTTACGCAAGACCTTTCTGTTTGACGAGCCATCCCCGCCCGGGGCTCCGATGTTCCTCGTGACGAAACGGTAAATACGTCCCAGGAAACGGTAGACGCCTTCCACGCCTGCGTCGATCCAGTCGACATCTTTTTCCGGCGGAGCCGCGAAAAGCGCGAACAGGCGCGCCGTATCGGCGCCGTGTTTGTCGGCCACATCGTCCGCCGGAACTACGTTCCCGAGCGACTTTGACATCTTCGCTCCGTTCCGGATGACCATGCCCTGCGTGAACAGTTTGCGGACCGGCTCGTCGTACCGCGTCAGTCCGATATCGCGCATGACTTTGGTCCAGAACCGCGAATAGATAAGGTGCAGAATCGCGTGCTCGACGCCGCCGATATACTGATCGATCGGAAACCAGTAATCGATCTTCTCCTTGTCGTAGGGCGCGTTGGAATTCTTCGGATCGCAGTAGCGATAGAAGTACCAGCTTGAATCGACGAACGTATCCATCGTGTCCGTCTCGCGACGCGCGGGGGCGCCGCATTTCGGGCAGGTGACGTTCACGAACTCCGGTACTTCATCCAGAGGAGACCGGCCTTTGCCCGTGATTTCGATCCGTTCCGGCAATAGTACGGGAAGCTGGTCGTCGGGAACCGGCACTACGCCGTCGTTCGGGCAATGAATCACCGGGATCGGAGTGCCCCAGTATCGCTGGCGCGACACGCCCCAGTCCTTAATGCGGAAGGTAACGGCTGCTTTGCCGAATCCCTGCTTTTCAGCCAGTTCGGCCATCTCGCCGCGCGCGGCTTCACTCGTCAGACCGCTGTATGGCCCTGAGTTTTCGACGATCCCATAGTCGGCGCTCGCATCCTTCATGGTTGCGACGTCTGGCAGTTCACCATCGACCGGACGGATCACCGGGCGGATATTGATGCCGTATTTTTTGCAGAATTCAAAATCGCGCTGGTCGTGCGCGGGCACGGCCATGATAGCCCCCGTGCCGTAGCCCATGAGGACGAAATTGCCCACCCAAACCGGGATCACTTCGCCGCTGAACGGATTGATGGCCTTCAGGCCGGTGTCAAAACCTTCCTTTTCGACGTCCCCGGGTCCCTGCTGGGCGGCGGCATCGACCATCGCTTTTGCTTTCGCCTTCAGATCCGGCCCTAGTTTCGCCGCAACCACGTCATGTCCAGGCGCCAGGATCATGCACGTCGCACCGTAGATCGTGTCGATCCGCGTGGTGAAGACCCGAACCGGTCCGTAACCTTCGATCTGGAAATCGACTTCAGCGCCTTCGCTGCGGCCTATCCAGTTGCGCTGCATGGTGAGAACGCGCTCCGGCCAACCGCCTTCGAGTTGGGCGATGTCTTTCAGAAGATCGTCGGCGTAAGCGGTCGTGCGGAGAAACCACTGCTCTAGCGCGCGCTGTTCCACCGGCGTGCCTTCGTGGCGCCAGCAGCAGCCATCCACAACCTGCTCGTTCGCGAGTACGGTTGCGCACTTCGGGCACCAGTTCACCAGAGCCTGCTTGCGGTACGCGAGCCCCTTTTCGAGCATGCGCAGGAAGAACCACTGATTCCACCGGTAATAATCGGGTTCGCACGTGGTTACTTCGCGGTCCCAGTCGTACGAGAACGCGAAGCGCCGGTGTGTGCGCTTCATTTTCTCGATATTGGCCAGCGTCCACTCGCGGGGAGGCCGCTTGTTCGCGATGGCTGCGTTCTCCGCGGGAAGCCCGAAAGCGTCCCATCCCATCGGATGGAGGACGTTATAACCACGCATCCACATATAGCGAGCGAGAGCGTCGCCGATCGAGTAATTGCGAATATGGCCGATGTGCAGAGCGCCGCTTGGATAAGGCAGCATTTCGAGCACGTAGTACTTCGGCTTTTCGGAGTTCTCCTCGGCCTTGTAGAGCGGCTCATCCCGCCAGCGCTCCAGCCATTTCAGCTCGATCTGATTGTGGTCGTACGTCTTTTCGGGCATCAGTTATCGTTCAGAACCAGTTTTGCATGAGGGCCGGGAACGCTCTTTGCGGCTTCAGGCGGCGACCTTTTCGAGAATGTTCCAGAATTCCGGGAACGACACCGAGGCGGCATCCGCATTGTCGATGGTCGACTCCCCGTCGCCCCGGAGCGCGGCTACGGCAAAGGCCATGGCAATCCGGTGATCGCCGAAGGAATCGAAAGCGGCCGCCCGGAACTTCTGTTTGCCGGGAACGCGCATGCCATCCGGCGTCACTTCAATCTCAATTCCCATGCGCTTGAAATTCTCAGCGACGGTTGCGATGCGGTCGGTCTCTTTGATCCGCAACTCCTGCGCATCCCGAACGATCAGTCCTTCTTCCGAGGCTGCCCCGAGAACGGCGAGTACGGGTATTTCGTCAATCAGGCCGGCTGCCAGATCCTTTTCAATGATGCCGCCGCGCACCGGAGCCTGCTGCACCTGGATATCGCCGATCAATTCTCCATTTACCGACTCGATCTTCAGCACTTTGATCGGCGCACCGATCGAGAGGAGAAAGTCGAGCAGCGATGAGCGGGTCGGATTCAGGCCAACGCCCTGAATGACCAGGGTCGATCCGGGAACGAGGAGTCCCGCCACGAGGAAGAATGCGGCCGAGGACAGATCGCTCGGAACAACCAGTTCGCGGCCTGTCAGTTCCGGGCGTCCTTCAAGAGTGATCACTCGCTGCGCGACCTTCAGGTCCGCGCCGAACTCTCGCAGAGCGATTTCCGTGTGATCGCGCGACCGGATGGGTTCGCGCACGATGGTCTGCCCTTCAGCGAACAATCCGCCAAAGAGCACGCACGTTTTGACCTGAGCGCTGGCCACCGGCAGTGTGTAGTCGATGGCGTGCAGTTCGCCGCCGTGGATCGTGAGCGGAGGAAACCGGTTATCGCGGGCTTCGATCTTCGCGCCCATCTGCGACAGCGGCTTCATGATGCGGTCCATTGGCCGGCGGGAGAGGGACTCATCGCCGAAGATGCGGCTGGTGAACGGCTGAGCGGCCAGAAGACCGGACATCATCCGGATGGTGGAGCCGGAATTGCCCGCGTCCAGATCGGCGGCGGGCTGGCTCCATCCATTCAGACCTTTTCCGTGGATGGTGACGGTCGTGCCATCCTCCTGAACCTCAATCCCGAGCGACTGTACGCAGCCGAGCGTGGAATGGCAGTCGGCGCCCGTGGAATAGTTGAGAATCTTCGAGGTTCCCTGGGCAAGAGAAGCGATCATCGCATAGCGATGTGAGATGGATTTGTCGCCCGGCAGCGTGACTGTGCCGGCGAGACGCCCCGCGGGGCGGACAGTTTGGCGCATGAAGCTCTATTGTCGCAATCACGCCGCACTACCGGGCGAGCACGTCTTCGTAGTAACGCTCGTAGAGCGGAATGATCCTGTCCGTGCAGAATCTGGTCGTTGCGGTGCCCCGGGCCGCGGAGGCCATACGATCGAACAGCGGCTGGTTCGTTAGCAACTCGATAACCCGCCCGGCCTGGGCGTCCACGTCGCCTACATTCTCCAGAAATCCATCTACGTCATGGGTGATCAGTTCCGGGACGCCGCCGACTCGCGTGGCGACCGGCGGCACACCGCACGCCATCCCTTCGAGCGCGGCCAGTCCGAAGGATTCCCGCTCGCTCGGCATCAGCAGCACGTGCGCGAGCCGAAGCAGGCGCTCCACGGAGTTCTGCTTGCCCAGGAACTCCACGTGACGGCTGACTCCCAACTGGCCTGCAAGATGCTCCGCAGGGCCTCGCTCAGGACCATCGCCCACCATCAGCAGGCGCGCGTTCACGTGCTTTCGCACTTCCGCCAGCACGTGAATGCAGTCGTGAACCCGCTTGACAGGCCGAAAGTTCGAAAGATGAATCAGCAGTTTTTCGCCGTTTGGGCCGAATCGCTCGATGCCGCGACGCTCAGGATCCGGAGCATACATCGTGCAGTTGACGAAATTGTGGATGACACGGATCTCGTTCGCGACGCCGAAGACGTCCACAGTGTGCCGGCGCAGATCATCACTGATGGAAGTGATCCCGTCGGAGCGCTCAATGGAAAACTTTGTGATTCCGAAATAGGAAGGGTCCGCACCGACCAGAGTGATGTCCGTTCCGTGCAGCG
>DASZUZ010000705.1:0-2179 GCA_035547415.1 Bryobacteraceae bacterium
TATCCAGACGGAAAAGACGCTGAACTTCCTTTTTGAGCACGCAACAAAGACGGCGCCTGCTGCTGAATAGCCAGTCGGATAACGGCGCGAAAGCGAGAGCGGACGAACATGGCGCCGCTCTCGCTTTTGTGCCCGCGGGCCTCATCGATCGGATTCAGTTGCTCGTCGCCTCCTGACAGTGGATTTCTCAGCCGCGTCCATGCGCGTCATCAAAATTTCTGATTGGTCCGGGCAATGAGCGGACTTTATAATCGAATCATGACTGGCAAATTCGTGAAATTGAGTTCCCGATTCCGCCAGTCTCTGTTGACGGTTTAACGTCAATAGCCTGCAATTACCTCCGTTCCAGGTAAATCATCGATCCCCCGTTTGGATTTCCTGCTTTGAAGGCGTGCTGTCCGCATGTCTCCACGGCCGGAGCAGTCGGTCACCGGTCTTCGGTGAACAACGAAATCCATTTGAAAGGAACATCCATGAACAACAAACTTCGGACGCTTCTGGCGTTCTCCGCCATCAGCTTGTCTCTCGCGGCAGTGCCCGCATTCGGAGGCGAACTCGAGCCTCTGAAAGTGACCGTGCCTTTTGCGTTTACCGCCGGCAAGACCAGTTTGCCCGCCGGCAGTTACACGGTCCACGAAAGCGATACCCACCTGTTGATGATCCGCGGCGACCATGGCAGCGCGATCATGCTGGGACATCCCGGCTCAGACCCGGATGTCGAGAAGAGCGCCGTCAGCTTCCAGCACACGAACAAGGGGTACTTCCTCCGATCCGTTCAGGCTGCGGGGCGGGCTCCAAGCGTCGTGCCCGTTACGGCCGGCGCAGAGCGCTAGCGAGAAGAGCCGGGGCGGCACGGCGCCCCGGCTCTTCTCCTGCTTCCGCTGCAATACTGGTACAGGTTGCCTTTCGAGATTTTCGAGTCGGAAGCCCGGTCCATCCTCAGCCCGGTTTCGGGATTTCTGTTTGAAGCGGGCTTTACTCATTCCCTGAACCCCGCGCGCAATTGCACCTTTGGCTGCACATATTGCTACGTTCCCACGATGCGCACGCAGGCCGGTTTGCAACCGGCGGACTGGAACCACTGGGGCCAGTTCACGACATTCAAAGGGAATGCCGCGGAGTTACTGCGCAGGTCGCTTCGCGCGCATCAGGTGATTTACTGTTCTCCGCTGACGGATCCGTATCAGCCGGCCGAAGCGGAACGGTCGCTGATGCGCGGAATCCTCGAAGCCGTCGGGTCCCGCCCGCCCGCCGTCTTCGTCATTCAGACGCGCGGTCCTCTTATATTGCGCGATCTGGACTTACTGCGGTCGGTCGCCCGACAGACACGGCTGCGCGTCAGCTTTTCGATCACGACGAACCGGGAGGATATCCGCCGGATTTTCGAGCCGCACTGCGCCCCGATCGAAGAGCGATGGGCGACTCTTGCGGCGCTACGCTCCGCGGGAATCGACGTGTTTGCGACGCTCGCGCCCCTGCTGCCCTGCGATCCCGAAGCGCTCGTGGAGCGCGCTGTGGAGGCTACGGCAGGGCCAGTGATTACCGATCCATTTCACGTTCGAGCCGTCAAGCGATCGGGCGCCACGACCCGGCAGGCAGCCATCGCCATTTGTGATCGTTATGGCTGGATGGACTGGCTCGATCCGGAATTCCAGCGATCCGTCCTCGAACGGATGCGGGGAGCAGCGGCTGGACGCGAGGTGGCGCACGGGCCATATGGGTTTGGCCTTCTCGCAAAGGCGCTATTCTGATGACGTGTCGATGGACATCCTGCGCCGTCTTGGCGTGGAGCAATGCAGTTCCGGCGCACATGGCAGTGACTGGCTTCCCGCCAACGGTCCGGAGCTGATTTCCTTTAACCCCGCAACCGGCGGGGTACTCGCCCGCGTCCGCCAGGCTGAATCCGGAGACTACGACCGAGTGGTAGCCGACGCTGCCTGCGCCTTCAGTCGTTGGCGCCTGCTGCCAGCCCCGAAACGAGGCGAAATTGTCCGCGAGATCGGCGTGGAACTGCGCGCCTGCAAACGTGATCTTGGAACGCTCGTCACGCTCGAAACGGGTAAGATCCTCGCGGAAGGCGAGGGCGAAGTGCAGGAGATGATCGACATCGCCGTCTTCGCGGCCGGCCTCTCGCGCCAGCTCTACGGGAAGACGATGCACAGCGAGCGCGCCGCGCACC
>DASZUZ010000706.1:0-5300 GCA_035547415.1 Bryobacteraceae bacterium
ATCATGATGTGGCCGGTGAGGCCATGTCGCCACGAGTTCATCCTGGCGCGGTCTTTGCCTTCGGGAGTCTTCGGTCCGCCGTTGCGTTTTCTGGCGGGATCTTCGGCGTCGGCTTTGCGGGCTGCTTTGGCCATTTCGGCGACGGCAGCGATTTCGTCGAACGGATTCATCCGGGTTGCCTCCTGACAGCCACACGCTACAACACGCGGCGTCCGTCTGGCGGGAGGAATGTCGGTAAGTTATTGAGAAGGCGGTGAATTCTATCGGGCGAACTTTGTCACTGCGCTTCGCGCCGGGCAGAAGCCCGGCGGCAGAGTTGAAGCGGCGGCCGGAGATTCCGCGGGGTGAGACACTCGGAAGGTCAGTTACATTGTGGGCAGGGGGACGGCGCCGATTTCGCGCAGGTTCGTGAGCGCCAGGCCGTAGCGGCCGCGGACGCCGGTCTTTTCGAAGATGTGTTTCAGGTGGATCTTGACGGTTCCGGGCTGGATTCCGAGGGTGCGGGCGATATCGCGGTTGCGCATGCCCTGCTGCACGAGCGTTGCGACTTCGCGTTCACGGATGGTCAGTTCAGAGCGGCGCGGCTCGAGCAGTTTGCGTGTATCTCCGAAGATGCCGCTCTCCATGAACGTGTTCCCCGATATGACGCTGCGAAGGCAGGAGAGAAGAGTGTCGCCGTCGGCGGTACGGCGCAGAACGCCGCGGGCCCCGGCCTGGAGCAACCGCAGCGCCTCCGACTCATTCATCAGGGCTCCCCAGACGACCGGGACGGCGTCGATGCCCTGGCTGGCCGATTCGCGCAGAAAGTCCAGAAGGGCGTTGGTCCCGAGGCTCTTATCGAGGATCACGGCGGCGGGCCGCAGAGCCACGGTCAGTTCGAGCGCGACATCGAGCGAGCAGACGCCGCCGGCGAATCTGAGATCATCAGTGGCATTGAGCACGCCACGGACGCCTTCCATCGTGACCGGCTGCGAGTCACAGATCAGAACCGGTTTTCCGCTGCTATTGTTCATCATTCACATTGACCTCGGAGGAAAGATCGGCGGATATCCGCTGAATCTGTAGTGCGTTGAGGAAAATTTTGTCTCAAAATTTTGTGAAAGAAGACCCCAATGCGGAGATTTGCCGCGGGCAGCAGCCCGCAGGCAGGGAGGAAGCCCTGTCCCCGCTGGAGGTGCCGGAGTGGCTTGGACGGCACGGGATTGCGGTGCGGGACGCATCGGTGTCCGAATTGGGCGGCGGCGTTTCCAACCAGGTTTTTCTGGTGGAGAGCCGCGAAATTCGCCTCGTCGTCAAGCAGTCGCTGGGGCGCCTGCGGGTCGAGGAGGAGTGGCTTTCGGACCGGGACCGGATTTTTCGCGAGGCGGATGCGATGCGATGGCTCGAAGCACGCGTGCGAGGCGGGCACGTGCCCCGCGTCCTGGTGGAGGACAGGGAAGAGTTTGCGATCGCGATGGAAGCGGCTCCCGCCGGGGCCGAGATGTGGAAGAGCAGGCTGTTTCGGGGCGAGATGGATCCCGAACTCGCGCGCGCGGCAGGGGTAATGCTGGGGTCAATGATCCATTCGAGCCGGAATAATGAAGACGCGCGGCGAATTTTTGGCGATCAGGCCGTTTTTTATCAGCTTCGAATCGATCCTTATTATCGATTTACGGCGGCGCGACATCCGGAACTGGCCGAGTATTTCGAATCGCTGATTCACCGGTCCGCCGCGCGGCGCGTGAGTCTGACGCATGGCGACTGGAGCCCGAAGAACCTGCTGGTGGGCGATGGCGGCATATGGGCAATCGACTGGGAAGTGATTCATTACGGCGATCCTTCGTTCGACGTGGCGTTCCTCGTCAATCATCTGGCGCTGAAGAGTATCGCGATGCCGGCGGCGAGGGCGGAACTGGCGGAACTGGCCGAGACGTTCGTGAACGCGGTGGAGGTGGACTGGATTGCGGCGGCCGCGCTCGAACATGTGCCTGCCTTGCTGCTGGCGCGCGTCGATGGAAAATCTCCGGCCGAATATCTGGATGCGGGGATGCGGGACCGCGCGCGGGATCTCGCCCGCGGACTGATGCAGCGGCCCGCCGGGTGCATGAGGGAGGTATTTGAACGATGACAATCGAGCGCGTGCGAGCGCGCGAAGTGCTGGATTCCCGGGGCAACCCGACGGTCGAAGCGGCGGTGTGGCTTTCCGACGGAACGCGCGCGGGCGCGCAGGTTCCGTCCGGCGCGTCGACCGGCCGCCACGAAGCGCTGGAACTGCGCGACGGCGACGCGGCGAGGTTCGGCGGAAAGGGCGTGCTGCAGGCGGTCCGGAACATCGAAGAGAAACTGGGGCCGGCTATTGCCGGGCTTGACGCTTCGGATCAATCGAGGGTCGATGCGCGGCTGATCGAAACGGATGGCAGCGAGGGAAAGCGGAATCTGGGGGCGAACGCCGTGCTGGCCGTCTCCTGCGCGGTAGCGCGCGCCGCCGCCGCGAGTCTCCGGATTCCACTGTGGCGGCATCTGGCCGCCGGCCGGGCAGTCCGATTGCCGGTTCCGATGGTGAACATCATCTCGGGAGGACTGCACGCGGGGCGGAATCTGGAGTTTCAGGACTTTCTGGTCATTCCGCGGGGTTATCCGGACATGGCGGCGGCACTGGAGGCCGTGGTTCGGGTACACGGCGAAACCGGCCGGATGCTGGCCCGGCAGGGGTGTACGCTGACCGGCGTGGCGGACGAAGGCGGTTGGGGGCCGCGGCTGGGAGCGAACGAAGACGCGGCGCGGATCCTGCGCGAGGCGATTGAAGCGTCCGGGGCGAAGATGGATATCGCGCTCGATGTGGCGGCGACTCATTTCTATTCCGAGGGGAAGTACGCGATCGAGGGGCGGCGCATGGACGCGGCGGAGATGGCGGAGATGCTGGCCGGGTGGGCCGGGCGGTACGGGATTACGTCGATCGAAGATCCGTTGGCGGAGGACGACTGGGACGGCTGGAAAACGGTGACCGAGCGGCTGGGAAAATCCGTGCGCCTGGTGGGCGACGATCTGTTCGTGACGAATCTGAAGCGTCTCGAGAGGGGCATTCAGGAGAATGCGGCGAATGCCGTGCTGGTGAAGATGAATCAGATCGGCACGCTCACGGAGACCTTTCAGGTGGCGGACCGGGCTCGCGAGGCCGGTTTCGGGGCGGTGATTTCGGCGCGATCGGGGGAAACGGAAGATTCGTTCCTGGCCGATCTGGCGGTGGCGTCGGGAGCCGGGGCGATCAAGATCGGATCGATCACCCGATCGGAGCGACTGGCGAAGTACAACCGGCTCCTCGAAATCGAGCAGTGGGAAGGGATCCGGATAGCCTGACTACGAAGCGGCGGCTTCCCGCACGAGATGGAGGCCTTTGCCGGATGTTGCGGAAGGAGACGGTACGGCGCGCCGGGCCGAACCGGTTCCGTCTCGCAATACGAGACTGGCGAACTCCCTGAGCCAGTACTCGAACTCTCTGATTGCCGAAAGGTCTTTTCCGCCCGTGGCGACGGCTTTCTCCTGCGCATCCAGAACACGCGCGCGGAGCAGGCATGTGAGATCAGCGTCAGTCATATCCTGGGTGGATGTTAAAGAAGGGCTTTGCAGGTTGTTTATAGGCAAAAGTGCGTATGCGTACCAGTACGCGCTCGGGAGTGTGCCGGTAACTGCCGTTACGTGAGTATTCCCGTTTGTACCCGTCAGGGCTTCGTTCATACCATTAAAGAGAGCGCTGGGGGCAACGTGCGAGACTGGGAGCCCGATATTCCCCAGTGGTAGTGGCGTTCCTTTCTCTGCAACCCGGCGCTCGGACTCGATTGAGGACACAACGGGGCGTCAGTCCGCGAAGAACCTGTGGTGGGCGGCGGGAGAGCTGCCGGATCAGGCGGCGGTCAGGCGGGCGACTACGGCATTGGTGAATTCCGCCGTTCCGGCGGAACCGCCGACGTCGCGCGTGAGGTGTTTGCCTTCGGCATAGACGGCTTCGATCGCCTTCTGCATGCGCATCGCGGCATCGCGCTCGCCGAGATGGGCGAGCATGAGCCTGGCCGATTGCATGAGCGCGGTGGGATTTGCGAGGCCTTTTCCCGCGATGTCCGGGGCGGAGCCATGCACGGCTTCGAAGACGGCGACGTTTTCCCCGAGATTCGCGCCGGGCACGATGCCGAGGCCCCCGACGAGGCCCGCGGTGAGGTCGGACACGATATCTCCGTAGAGATTGGGAAGCACGAGAATGTCAAACGTCTCGGGGCGCATGACGAGCTGCATGCAGGCGTTGTCGACGATCAGTTCGCCGTACTCCACCTGCGGGAAGTTCGCGGCCACCTCGCGGCAGCAGCGAAGAAAAAGGCCGTCGCTCATCTTCATGATGTTGGCCTTGTGAATGGCTGTCACCTTTTTGCGCTGCTCGCGCGCGGCGTACTCGAAAGCCGCCCGCGCGATCCGCATGGAAGCGGCGCGGGTGATGACTTTGAGGCTCTCGACAACGTCGGGCACGACCTCGTGTTCGATGCCGGAGTAGAGGTCTTCGGTGTTTTCGCGGAAGATGACGAGGTCGATGGGCAGGTCGGCGAAGCGGGTTTTGAGGCCCGGCAGCATGCGCACGGGCCGGAAGTTGACGAACAGGTTGAGGCGTTTGCGGAGGGCGACGTTGACGCTGGGGTGGCCGCTGGCGATGGGCGTCCCGACAGGGCCTTTCAGGCCGACGCAGGTTTTTTCAAGGGACTCGAATACGGCGTCGGGCAGGTACTTTCCGGTGGCGCGTTCGGCCACAACGCCGGCGTCGACGCGGTCCCATTCGACCTGGACGCCGGTGGCCTCGACAACGCGGACGGTGGCATCGGCCACCTCCGGCCCGATCCCGTCGCCGGGGATGAGAGTGATTCGGTGACCCACGTATCGTAGTATACGAACGATGTCTTTCCGGCTCCGGACCGCTCAGGGCAAGCTCAAGATCGAGCACAGCATTCTCGACGACCTGCGCCCGGTGCTGGAGCGACTGGTGGCAAGGGACGATATCCGGTCGATTATCCCGGGCGTGATCCGGCAGGTGCGGGACGCGAAGGGCGAGGTGAAGATCCGGATTACGGTGCCCACGCAGAACGGATGGAAGGCGATCGGGTTGTGCAACGGCGCGCGACAGGAGCTTTTCATCAGCACGGCGATGGCGCAAGAAGAACTGGCGAAAGCGATCGCGACGGCCATTGCCGCCGAAGCATAACGCGCCGGAACGCCCGATGCATCCTGTTGTATACTTGGAGTTTCCCCACAAGTCTTAAGAAGAGATCACGATGCCGAAACGT
>DASZUZ010000707.1:0-2090 GCA_035547415.1 Bryobacteraceae bacterium
GTTCCTGCGCGCGCGCATCGAGCGTCTGCCCGAGATCGAACCCGAACTGACGCCGGAACTGACCGCGCTTCGCCAGAATGTGCTGAGCGAGTTCACACAGATTATCAACGCGACGCCCAACATCTCTGACGAAGTAGCGACCGCCGCGGGCAATATTGCAGAAATCGGGCGGCTTGCGGATTTCATCGCGGGCACGCTCCCCAGTCTCAGCCATGCCGAACGGCAACTCGTGCTCGAAACGGGTGACGCGCGTACACGCCTCGAATACATCAACCAGCAATTGGCCCGGGAACTGGAACTGCTTCAGCTTCGCCAGAAGATTCAGTCTCAGGTGCAGGGACAGCTTTCTCAAAGCCAGCGCGAGTTTTATCTGCGTGAGCAGTTGAAGGCAATCCAGAAGGAACTCGGCGAAGGGGACGAGCGCGAGCAGGAAATTGAGGAGTTCCGGGAAAAAATTGAAAAGGCGGGTATGCCGGACGAGGTGAAGCAGGAGACTCTAAAGGAATTGCAGCGCTTCTCCCGCATTTCGCCCATGTCTCCCGAGCACACGGTAACGCGCACCTGGCTGGAATGGATGACCACTCTGCCGTGGAGCGTTTCCTCGGGCGAACCGGTGAACGTGCAGCACGCCGCGGCAATCCTCGACGAAGATCACTACGATCTCGAGAAAGTCAAGAACCGGATCCTCGATTTTCTGGCCGTCATGCAGTTAAAACCCAGGCTGAAGGGACCGATTCTCTGCTTCGTCGGCCCTCCGGGCGTCGGAAAGACGTCGCTCGGACGCTCCATCGCGCGCGCCCTGGGGCGCAAATTTCAGCGAATCTCCATGGGCGGAATGCACGACGAGGCGGAGATCCGCGGACACCGGCGCACATACATCGGAGCCCTGCCTGGCCAGATCATTCAGGCGCTGCGCCGCGCCGGCAGCAACGATCCGGTATTTATCCTGGACGAAGTCGACAAACTCGGGCGCGACTTCCGCGGCGATCCGGCCTCCGCTCTGCTCGAGGTACTGGATCCTGAACAAAACTCGACCTTCCGCGATAACTATCTCGACCAGCCATTCGACCTTTCGCGCGTTCTGTTCATCACGACAGCCAACATGCTCGATACGATCCCTGACGCGCTGCGCGACCGCATGGAAATCATCGAACTGCAGGGGTATACCGAACAGGAAAAGGTAGTCATTGCGTTCCGCTATCTCATCCCCAAACAGAAGAAGGAAAACGGACTGGACGATGATAAACCGCTGACTCTTACCGAGGAGGCCGTTCGGTTCGTCTCCCGCCGATACACTCGCGAGGCGGGGGTCCGCAATCTGGAGCGCGAAATCGGAAGCCTTTGCCGCAAAGTTGCGCGGCGGTACGCCGAAGGCAAAGAACCAGTCACTGAAATCACGCCGGACTGGGTGGAACAATTTCTCGGGGCGCCACGTTTCCGGCCAGACACGGAAGTCGCCGAGCGGACGCGGCGTCCCGGCGTCGCAACAGGTCTGGCCTGGACACCGGTTGGCGGTGACATTCTCTTCATTGAGGCGGGTCGCATGCCTGGTGGTAATAAGGGTCTCATCATGACCGGGCAGTTGGGTTCCGTCATGCAGGAATCCGTTCAGGCTGCGCTGACATGGGTGCGAGCGCATGCGCCGAAACTCGGAATCGATCCGGACATTTTCAAAACCAGCGATATTCACGTCCATGTGCCGGCGGGCGCGATTCCGAAAGACGGGCCATCGGCCGGCGTGACAATGGCCACTGCGCTGCTCTCCCTGCTCACGGATAAGTGCGTGCGCGAAAACCTGGCCATGACGGGCGAGATCACGCTGACCGGGCAGGTGCTTCCCGTCGGGGGGATCAAGGAAAAGGTTCTCGCCGCCAAGCGCGGCGGCGTCAAGCACGTGATTCTTCCGGCCGATAACGAAGTGAACGTCCGGGAAGATCTGAAGGCCGAACAGTTAGGCGATGTGAAAATCCACTATGTAAAGACGATGGACGAACTGCTTCCTGTCGCCTTTGCCTGACGACGGAACCAGGCTCATTGGAACCGCGTCAGATCAGCCAGTCAGGTTGAGTAGTTCGGGCGGCCCAGCGGGA
>DASZUZ010000708.1:0-4073 GCA_035547415.1 Bryobacteraceae bacterium
CTCGTTCTCGACACCAAAGCGGGCGTGAAAAACGGCGGAAATGGCGGCCCCATCCTCGTACCGGGCGACCCCAAGTCGAGCCGTCTCCTCAAAGCCCTCAGCTACAACGAAACCGACCTCCGCATGCCCCCTTCCGGCAAACTGCCGGATGAGAAAATCGCGGCCTTTGAAAAGTGGATCGCCGCCGGTGCCCCTGACCCTCGGGAAGATTCACCCGCGGGTGCCCCCGCGCCTGTCGCGAAGAAGGGCATGGACATCGAAATCGGCCGCAAGTGGTGGGCTTTCCAGCCCGTGCTCCCGCTGCCGGAGCCCAAAGTGAAGAACAAGGCGTTCGCGCGCCGCTGGACCAAAGAAAAGGTCGATTGGTTCATCCTCGCGAAGCTCGAGCAAAACAAACTCAAACCCTCGCCGGAAGCGGATCGAGCCACCCTGATCGAGCGCGCCTCCCTCGATCTCACCGGCCTCCGTCCCACCTACGAGGAAGTGCAGGCCTTTGTCGCCGATAAATCGCCCGACGCCTACGAGAAACTGATCGACCGGCTGCTGGCCTCGCCCCACTATGGCGAACGATGGGGCCGTTACTGGCTCGATGTCGCGCGCTTTGGCGAGGACAACCCGACTTCGGAAGCTACCAACCCGCCCTATCCCTTCGCCTGGCGCTATCGCGACTGGGTCATCGAAGCTGTTAACAAGGACATGCCGTACAACCAGTTCGTGCGGCTCCAGCTTGCGGCTGACCTGATTCCGGATACGCCCCGCTCGGACCTGCGGGCTCTCGGCTATCTCGGCGCCGCGCCGATTTATCATACGGACCTTCGGCTTTCGAAGGATGTGATCGAAACCTTGTATACCGATGACTGGGACGAGCGCGTCGACGCGGTAGGACGCGGTCTGCTCGGCCTGACCGTCGGATGCGCCCGCTGCCACGACCATAAGTTCGATCCGATTCTGTCAAAGGACTATTACGCCCTTGCCGGCGTCTTTGCTTCCACCTACGCTGTCCCGCGCCCCACGGCGGACGTCGATAAGGAAACCGAACAGAAGTTCATGACGGCTTCGCTGCGGCTCTTTTATCTGAGCTATCTCGCGAACCTCATGAACAATGAGCCGGGCAGCAAACCGGAAGAGGCGGCGACGAAGTCCGCCCGGTTCACGAAGCAGATGGAAGACGTTCGCGATTCCATGGCGTTCCTGAAGACCAGTCACCCGGAGATGTGGTCTTACCTCAACAGCCTTGCCAGGGAGCCCCGTCCGAGGAAGGCGATGCCGGCGAAGCCCCCGGTGGCAGATGTCGCTCTGCAGGCGAAGCCGCCCGTGCCTCCGCCGGCCGCGCAGCGCCAGCGGCGTCAGGGCGCATCGGACCTGCCGTTCATGCAGACCGTCTTCGATGCCGGCACCTGGATAGACGGTTCCGACCCCGATCTGACCATGGTCGACATCAAACCCGGAGTGCCGCGCGACATGCACATTCTGCCGCATGCCAATGTTGCCGCCCCCGGTCCGGTTGTCCCCCGGCAGTTCCTGACGGTTCTTTCGAAAGGCGACACGACATTTAAGAACGGCTCCGGCCGCCTCGAACTCGCGAACCGCATCTTCACGGATGCGGCGCCCCTCTCCGCGCGTGTGATCGTGAACCGCGTCTGGGCCTGGCATTTCGGGAAACCGCTGGTGGCGACTCCCAGTGACTTCGGCACGCAGGGCGAAAAACCCACTCACCCTGAACTTCTCGATGACCTTGCCGCGCGCTTCATGGCGAACGGCTGGTCTCTCAAATGGCTGCATCGCGAGATCATGCTTTCCGCCACCTACCGTCAGGCCAGCCATCCCCGGGCTGACGGAGACGCCGTCGATGCCACGAATCGCCTTCTGTGGCGCATGAATCCGCGCCGACTGGATGTGGAGGCTTATCGGGATTCGCTGCTCGAAGTCACCAATTCCCTCGACGACAAAGAGTACGGGCTGTCGCAGGATCTCGATCTGGCGGAAAATCACCGCCGCACGGTTTATGGACACGTCAGCCGCGGGCGTCTCAATACGGTGCTTGCTCTCTACGACTTCCCCGATCCGACCATGTCCGCTCCGCAGCGCGATCTTACGACGTCTCCCCTGCAGCAGTTGTTCGTCATGAACAGCCCGTTCATGCAGGCGCGCGCGGCCGATCTGGTCAAGTGCGTCGATTCCGATCCGGACATGGCGTCGAAGGTCCGCGGCATGTACCACCGCGCGCTCGATCGCGATCCGAGCCCGAAAGAACTCGATCTGGCGCTCAGCTATTTAGACAAGGCCACGCTCGCTGAATATGCGCAGGCGTTGCTGGCAACGAACGAGGTTATTTTCTGGCCATGATTTCAAAGCTTTCCAGACGCGAATGGATTTCCTCTCTGACCGGCGGACTCGGCGCGGTCGGATTGGCGGGCATGTTCTCCGAAGATCAGGCGCGCGCTGCCGCAACCATCGCAGCCGCGGCTCCGAAATTCCCGAACTTCCCGCCGAAAGCGAAACACAACATCGTGCTCTTCATGGTCGGTGGCCCTTCGCAGATCGATATGTTCGATCCGAAGCCGGCGCTCGTGAAATACGAAGGCCAGCGGCCCTCTTCGGTGGATCTCCGCACCGAACGCGTCACTGGCGGTCTGCTGCCTTCGCCGTTCGAGTTCAAACAACATGGACAGGGTGGCGTCCACGTCTCGAGCCTGCTGCCCAACATCGCATCGGTGATCGACGACATCTGCGTCATCAAGTCGATGTACACGTTCAACCCGACCCATACGCCCGCCCGCAGTCTGTTCCACACCGGCAATATCGCGGCGACCAGGCCGTCGATGGGCGCCTGGATTTCTTATGGTCTCGGTACCGAGAATCAGAACCTTCCGGGTTTCGTCGTTCTCAGTCCCGGTCAGGGCGGCGGCGGCGGACTGGCGCGGTCCGGTTTCCTTCCCGCCAAACACCAGGGAACGTACTTTGACGATTCCGTGGCGGAACCCGATAAGATGATCCGCTACCTGCAGAACAAGGAACTCGATAAGGACGCGCAGCGCCGGCAACTCGATCTCATTCAGTCGCTGAACCGCGAGCACGAGCAGACATTCGGGCAGGATGAGTATCTCGAAGGCCGCATCCAGTCGATGGAAACCGCCTACAGCATGCAGTTCGAAGCGACCGACGTTTTCGATATCCGGAAGGAATCGGAAGCCGTGCGGCAGGATTATGGCGACACGCCATTCGCTCATGGATGCCTGCTGGCGCGCCGTCTGGTCGAAAAAGGCGTGCGTACCGTTCACGTCTACTATGGTCCCGGCCAGCCGTGGGACGATCACTCGAAGATTAACAAGAACCTGAAGGAACGCTGCCCCGATATGGACAAGGCGTCGGCGGCGCTCATTCGCGACCTCAAACAGCGCGGCCTTCTTGCCGATACGCTGGTGGTCTGGGGCGGGGAATTCGGCCGCACACCGGTTTCCGAAAGCGGCGACGGGCGCGACCACAATCCCTACGGCTTCACCATGTGGATGGCGGGCGGCGGCGTCAAGGGCGGTATGGCGTACGGCGAAACCGATGAGTTCGGTTTCAAGGCGGTCGAAAAGAGTGTTTCGATCCACGACCTGCATGCGACCATGCTGAACCAGCTTGGCATCGACCACACGAAACTGACCTATCGTTACGCCGGCCGCGACTTCCGCCTGACGGACGTGTACGGCGAAGTCGTTCGCGACATTCTGGCGTAATCGGGCGGGCTCAATTCATCTGAAGGCGCTCCGAAACGAGCGCCTTCAAAGCCGGTACCGTGAAGGGCTTGTCCAGAACCCCGCAATCCGCGGCAAGATCCGACGGTACCGAAGAACGCGCGTTGCCGCCGCTCATCAGGACGATATTCGCTGCCGGATTCACCGCCCGCATTTGCCGCGCGAGGTCGAAGCCCTCGATCCCGGGTAACCGGAGATCGATGAGCGACAACCCGATTCGTCCTGCGTTCCGCAGAAAGAGTTCGAGTCCGGTGGCGCCATCTTCGGCGAGAATGACCTCATGTCCGTTTGCTTCGAGCGCGAGCTTGCAGATCGTGCGGACAAACTCTA
>DASZUZ010000709.1:0-6197 GCA_035547415.1 Bryobacteraceae bacterium
GGCATCGAAGTCAGTCCAGCTCTCCGACTGGATCTTATTGACCATGTCCTCGCCACCGACAAAATCGGCGCCGGCCTCCTGGGCCTCGCGCTGCTTGTCGCCGCTGGCGATAACGAGCACCTTCTTCGATTTGCCGAGGCCGTTCGGCATGATTACCGTGCCGCGAACCATCTGGTCGGCGTGCTTGGGGTCGACGCCGAGCCGCATATGCACTTCCACGGTTTCGTCGAACTTAGCGAATTTGATCTTCTGGAGAAGAGGAACTGCCTGATCGAGGGGATATTCGCGCGCTTCGACCTGCTTCAGCGCAGCCTGATATTTTTTTCCTGGTTTTCTTGCCATGTCTCCTCACTGGTGCGAACGGTTGCGTTACCGGAGTTCGGTGAACTCCACGCGCACACCTCCCATTGAGCCCTTTGGGGTACCTAGAAAGGTTAGCACGAATGAAAACGTGATGCAACGCTCGCCACATTCGTGCGAAGTGCGGCGCATCGGCCGCCTTCGGCCTCCCGTAATCCGGCTATTCCGTCGAAAGGTTCGCTACGCCGCGCCGGAAAAAGCACTTTCAGGGCGGCCGAAACACGCCACCTCCCCCTGGATGGCGTTAGGATGCGGAATGACGGATTGCCGGAAACCGCATCCGGAGTTCCGCCAGATCCGTAAGAGGTCAGGGAGGCAACATGAAGAAGACTTTCGCAACCGCGGGTTTGTTCCTTTCGTTCTTCGCCGTGAGCGCTTTCGCCGAGAGCTGGACCGGAACCATTTCCGACGAGCATTGCGCCGCCAAACACACGGCGGCCACCGAAAAAGATATCGCCTGCGTCAACAAGTGCATTCAGGGCGGCGCCGCGGCGGTGTTCGTTTCCGGCGACAAGGTTTACAAGATCGATAACCAGGAAGCCATTAAAGGGCACGAAGGCCACAAGGTGACGATCACCGGGAAGATGGAAGGCGACACGATTCACGTCGACAGCGTCAAAATGTAAAGTCCCGGAGGGCGCGTCCGGCTATTGCAGCTTGCCGCGCCCCTCCACGTTCCAGACTTCCTCCACCTTCCCGCCGCGCACTCCATACACATATTCGTGCAGATTGACGACGACGCAGATGTGGTTCGGGATGATGCGCACTTTCTCTCCGATTTCGAACGACCGCTCCGCCTTCGATACGTCGATGAACCCATGCTCCTCGTTCATCTTGTGGAAGCTGGCGCCGGGCGCTTCCACCACGCGGCCATGACCCGGACCACCGGATGACAGCTTGTCGGACGAAAACGTCTTCGATCCTCCGTCCACGATCATGCGCTCCGGACGCGTGTGCGATACAACCGTCACCAGCACCGAGGCGGCGCAATCTTCGAGAGCACAGGCTCCGCTCGCAACGGTATTGAGATCGTTGAAGACGTAAGTTCCCGGCCTGATTTCATTCAGGCCTTCAATTTCGTGCGAATGGTAAAGCGCGGGCGTCGATCCGCCGCTGACGATTTCCGGGGCGAGACCCGCGCGGACGAACTCATCGCGGATGGATCCGATGGTGCGGCTGAGTTCCGCCAGCTTTTCGGCGTTCTGATCTTTGATATGGCCCGGGTAGAAGGTAATGCCGCGCCACTCGAGGCCGGGCAGAGCCGCCATTGCCCGAGCGAGATCCAGCGCTTCGGATGGCTGCACGCCGACCCGTGCGAGGCCGACGTCGATTTCCGTCAGGACGCCGAACCGCACGCCAGCCTCTTCCGCCGCCCGGGAAAGCTGCCGGGCCGAGATCAGACTGTCGAGCGCAACGGTCACGCGGGTCACGCCCGCCACCGCCGCCAGACGGCGCAACTTGGCTTCACCGACGACGGGATAGGCAACCAGCAGGTCGCGCGGTTCGGCCCCGAGCATCACCTCCGCTTCTCCGGTCTTGGCGACGGTGAGACCCGCCGCGCCCAGCGCCAGTTGCTGCCGGGCAACGAGGATCGACTTGTGCGTCTTGGTGTGCGGCCGCAGCCGCAGGTTGTGCGCCGCGCAGTAATCCGACACGCGCCGGAGGTTGCGCTCCATGATGTCGAGATCGACGATCAGCGCCGGCGTATCCAGGTCCTGAATGCAGGTCACCGGAAGCGCGTCCTGAGCTTGCCCTGCGGCGTGGTGTAGATGAACACGAGATTCTTCGTTTTCTCCTTTTCCATGGGAAAGAACAGCAGCCCGGTAACCGGCTCGGCGATGGCCTTTTCCGCCAGAATTTTCCGCTTCAGCACATCGAGCATGGGATCTTTTTTCTCGCTGTTTTTGATCTCGGCGCTCGCGCCTTCCACCGAACCGCCACCGCCTCCGATGCCGCCGCCCATCATGATGCCGCCGAACCCGCCCCAGCTTGTGCCGCTCCCTTTCTGTTGAGTGCGATGCACGACGAGCGTTCCCTGCCCCGCAATCTGCGATGCGGCCAGCGGTCCGCTGTGCTCGCCCGTCTGCTCCGAACGGAGCAGAAAATCATCGAGATGCACGTCGAGCGGCTTCCCGCCTTTCGGAGTGAGGGTCACCTCGATCACCTCATAGCCGTTATCGAAGTCCGTGCCGAAAATCTGTTTGAGTTCGTCGGAATCGAGCGCCGTGACCGCCGCATCGACCGTTTCATTGGCCGCGTCGCCCGAGGGAAGTTTCTTCTCGCGCGCCCACACCGCCGCGCAGAGAGCCAGCGCTATCGCGATCGTTCGCCTCATGCCGGAATTATAGACCGGGTCCGAGCACCAGAAACGCCGCCACGCCGATCAGGCATCCGATCAGGATGCCGGCGAGCACGTCGCTCAGATAGTGCAGTCCCAGAAGAACCCGCGAAGACGCCACGCTCACGGCGCAGAAGATCAGACCGGCGAGCAAGGTCGGGTAGTACAGGCCGATGGGCACCGCGACGGCAAATGCCGTGATCGTGTGGCCGGAAGGAAAGGAAAAGCGATCCGGGGGAAGCAGGTTCGCCCAGCAATGCGCTTCGGTCGCGCAGGGGCGTTCGCGGCCGGTCAGCCGCTTCACGAGCCAGAAGAGAATGAGTCCCGCGCCCACGGAGACGAAACCCGCCTGGAGCGCGTCGAAGCGCCGCTCGCCGCCGAACAGAAGCAGCATGGCGCCGAGCGTGATCCAAAGCCAGCCGTCGCCCGCGCGCGAAGCAACGACCATCCATTTCCGTATCCACCGTGGGGCTTCCCACTGGTTGACCCGGCGCATGATCTTGCGGTCACCCGCGGTAATCAGCCGGAGCATCTTCTTATTTTAGTGCCCGCATGAAGGCGGAGTCACTCATGTAAGAATCGGTAGGAATGAAGAACGTCGAGCTCGTGTTCTTCGATGCTGGCGGGGGGCATCGCAGCGCGGCCAATGCGTTAAGCGAGGTGGTTCGCCGGGAGGCGCGTCCCTGGGAGATGCGGTTGATGAATCTCCAGGAACTGCTCGACGAAATGGATGTCTTCCGGAAAGTCACCGGTATCCGGCTCCAGGACATTTATAACCTCATGCTCCGCCGGGGATGGACACTCGGATCGGCGCAGATGCTGCCACTGATGCACGGAGTCATCCGGATTTACCATTCGAAGCAGGTCAGACTTCTGGCGGACTACTGGCGCAACCGGCAGCCGGATATGGTCGTGTCGGTCATCCCCAACTTCAACCGGGCTCTGTTTGACGCTATGCAGCGCGTGATGCCGCGCGTCCCGCTCGTGACCATCCTGACCGACCTGGCCGACTATCCGCCCCACTTCTGGATCGAACGCCAGAACCAGTATTTCATCTGCGGGACGAAACGGGCTTACGACCAGGCGCTTGAAATGGGTCACGCGGCGGAACGCGTTTTCCTGACGTCCGGGATGATTCTGCACCCGCGCTTCTATGAGCCGGTCGAGGTGGACCGGCAGCGCGACCGCGAGGCGCTCGGCCTCCACCCGGACACGCCGACGGCGCTGCTGATGTTCGGCGGAGAAGGCTCCGCGAAGATGCTGGACATCGCCCGGCGCCTCAACGCCAGCAACCTCGATCTTCAGATCATCGCCATCTGCGGGAAGAACAGACGGCTCGAGGCGGAAATGCGCCACATGCCGCGCCGCGTGCCGATGCATATCGAGGGCTTCACCCGCGAGGTGGCGCGCTTCATGCGCCTGGCGGATTTCTTCATCGGAAAGCCGGGTCCCGGCAGCATCAGCGAAGCCGTCGCCATGGGGCTGCCGGTCATTGTCGAGAGCAATGTGTGGACGCTCCCGCAGGAACGGTACAACGCGAAGTGGGTCGAAGAACAGGGCGTCGGCATCGAACTGCGCAGCTTTGCGAAGCAGATCGTCGATGCCGCCCGCCGGATGACGGAACCGCGGGAACACCGGGAGTTCGCGCGGCGCGTTTCCGAACTCAGCAATCGCGCGGTCTTCGAGATTCCGGAGATCCTCGCGAGAATTCTGGAGACGCACGAAAAATCCCGTTGACATAACTAAACTGAACCGTTTAGTATTAACCCATGATTCGGGTGGAACGCCTGGTCAAGACTTACGGCGAAGTGCAGGCCGTCCGCGATATCTCGTTCGAAGTACGGCAGGGGGAGATCTTCGCGTTTCTCGGTCCCAATGGCGCCGGCAAGACGACCACAATCAAGATGCTGACAACGCTGCTGCGTCCGACGAGCGGCAAGGTGGAAATCGACGGGCTCGACCCCGTCACGCACCAGAATGAGGTGCGCAAACGGTTCGGCATCGTTTTTCAGGATCCGAGCCTCGATGACGAACTGACGGCCGCGGAAAACATGGACCTGCACGGCGCGCTGTATCACGTGCCCCGCAAAACCCGCATCGAACGTTCCGAGATGCTGCTGCGGCTGTTCGAATTGTGGGACCGGCGCAACGATCCGGTGAAACAGTTCTCCGGCGGCATGCGGCGGCGGCTTGAAATCGCGCGGAACCTGCTGCACACGCCAAAAATCATTTTCCTGGACGAGCCGACCCTCGGCCTCGATCCGCAGACGCGCAATCAGTTGTGGACGCACGTGCGGCGGCTGAACGAGGAGGAGCAGGTCACCGTCTTCCTTACCACTCATTACATGGAAGAGGCCGACCGGGTGGCGCAACGCATCGCCATTGTCGACCACGGCAGAATCGTGGCGCAGGGAACGCCGGCCGAACTGAAGCAGCAGACGGGGACCGAGACGCTCGAGCAGGCTTTTCTTGCGCTGACCGGTTCTTCGATCCGCGAGGAAGGCGCCGACGCAGCCGCGGGGATGCGGAACATGGCGCGTATGTGGAGGAAGAATCGATGACGACCATTTACGTTCTCTGGCTGCGCCAACTGAAGCGCTATTTCCGTTCGCGCACGCGCATCGTGGCCTCGCTCGGGCAACCGCTGCTCTACCTGCTGGCGCTCGGGTTCGGGCTCGGTCCCGTATTCCAGAAGGCGGGCCGGGGTGACTACATCCAGTTCCTCGCGCCGGGAATTCTCGGCATGACGATTCTGTTCTCGTCGATCTTCTCGGGCATCGAGCTGATCTTCGACCGCCAGTTCGGGTTTTTGAAGGAAATGCTGGTGGCGCCAGTGCCCCGCCTGACGATCATGATCGGCCGCACTCTGGGCGGCGCGACGGTCGCGGTGATTCAGGCTCTTTTGCTGGTCGCCATCTGCCTCGTCGCCGGTTTCCGCCCGAGTCTCGCGTCGCTGCCGATGAGCTTTCTCTACATGGCGCTGATCGCTATTCTGTTTACAGCGCTTGGCACAGCCATCGCGTCCGTGCTGAGCGATTTCCAGGGTTTTCAGCTGGTGATGAACTTCCTCGTGATGCCGATCTTCTTCCTTTCGGGCGCACTGTTCCCGCTGGACAATGTGCCGAAGGCGATTGCGATCCTGGCTTCGGTCAATCCGCTGTCGTATGGGATCGACGGCTTGCGGCTCACCCTGATCGGCATTTCGCATTTCAGCGCGGCGACCGATCTCACGGTGCTGTTTGTCCTGAGCGCTGTTTTCCTCGCCATTGGAGGACGCCTGTTTTCCCGGATTCAGCTATAAGTGGCTCGTACTCCCAGCAAGGAAGCGCACGATAAGGTCCTCGCGGCCGCGATCCGGCTGATCGCGGAGCGCGGCATCGAGGGCACCAGCATGGACGCGATCGCGAGCGCTTCGGGCGTGAGCAAGGCGACCGTATACAAGCACTGGGCGAATAAGGAAGCCCTGCTGATCGAAGTCGTGAAAAGCTTCTCCGGCGAC
>DASZUZ010000710.1:0-1525 GCA_035547415.1 Bryobacteraceae bacterium
TTCAACCACGGGGCCGCCCTGTAACTCACTGAGAATTCCCAGCATCCGGATCATCCCGTAAAACACGTCATTCGTGGCCACGACTGCGGTAATCCCGAAAGGCTGGGACTTCTTCAATGCCATCAGCCGATCGACGATCATGCGCACCTGATCCGGTGTCAGATCCGTGGTCGCCCCGCTCGCATCGATCAGTTCGGGCGCATCGAGAGCGTCGGCACTCCGTTCTTCGCGGAGATGCGCCGCCACATCTTCATAAGAAATCAGACCCTCAGCGACCGTGACGAGCACGTTTCGCTGAGGGTCGTTCTCAATTCGGATGGGCAGATGCTACTGCTTGATTATCTGCCCGTCGCGGCGGCGCAGTTCGCCCCACCCGCCGTTCAGATTTCCACGAGGTCCGCGGTTGTCGTTGGAGAACGGATGCTTTGCGGCCGCCTTCTCGTCCACTTCGATGCCCCAGCCGGGTTTCGTGCTGGGCCAGATGTAGCCATCTTCGAGCACCGGCACGCCGCTGAAAATCTCGCGTGTGGTCGCGTTGAAGGCGGAGTATTCCTGGATGCCGAAGTTGTAGCTGACCACGTCGAGCGTCACGTTGGCCATGTGGCCGATGGGCGACACGTCGCCCGGTCCGTGCCAGGCGGTTTTGACGCCGAAGTGCTCGCCGAGGATTGCAATCTTCCGGCAGGGCGTAAATCCTCCCGCCTGCGAAACGTGCACGCGGATGTAGTCGATGAGGCGCTCGGAAATGAGCGGCGTCCATTCGTGCGGGCTGTTGAAGAGCTCGCCCATCGCGATCGGGGTCGCGCACTGCTGGCGGATCTGGCGGAAGTAGGAGATATCTTCTGGCGAAAGCGGATCTTCGAGGAAGAAGAGCCGGTACTGTTCCGCCTCTTTCGCGAACTGGACCGCCTGGTTCGGCGTGACGCGCTCGTGAACGTCGTGGAGCAGGTTGATCTCTTCGCCCAACTGCTTGCGCGTCTCTTCAAACAGCTTCAGCGCGCGCCGGATATAGGGCTGCGACTCGAACACCGACCCCTCGTGCAGGCCCTTGACCATGGGAGTCGCATTCGCGCCGCGCCCACCGGCTCCGTAGCCTTCGTAACCGGGCGTATTGACCTGGATGCGGACGTTCCGGAAACCCTGCTCCATGAACTTCTTCGCCTGGTCGATGCACTGCTGGATCTCGCCACCCGAAGCATGCGTGTAAGCATCGGCCGCTTCGCGGCATTTGCCGCCCACCAACTCGTAGACGGGCATCTTCGCCTGGCGGCCTTTGATATCCCACAGCGCCTGGTCGATGCCGCTGATTGCGTTGTTGAGAACCGGCCCGTTCTTCCAGTAGGAACTGTCGTAACAGAGCTGCCAGGTATCTTCGATTTTGTCGACCGGGTGGTTCATCAGCAGCGGCTTCAGGTAGCGCTCGACAGCCGGTTTGACGAGGTCGGCGCGCTGCGTGAAGGTCGCGCAGCCATAGCCGTAGAGGCCGTCCTGATCGGTCAGGATTTTGACGACCGTGAGGCGGACG
>DASZUZ010000711.1:0-3307 GCA_035547415.1 Bryobacteraceae bacterium
GGATCGTCCAGCATGCGGGCGACCTGCTGTTCAACGACCTTCGGGTCCTTCAGTTTTCCCTGGTCCGCCAGCGACAGGAGCTGATCGTCCGGTATGCTGCTCCAGAGAAAGAAGGAGAGCCGCGAGGCCAGTTCGTAATCGTTCACGCGGTGAACGCTGCCCGGAGCCGCACCAGCCGGATCGTGTTCCACGCGGAAGAGGAAGTCGGGGGACACCAGCATGGCGCGGAGCGCCATCTCAATGCCGTTGTCGAAGTCCCTCGCCTTGCGACCAGCAGCATAGAAGCTCATCAGCGGTTTCAGATCCGCTTCAGTGACCGGGCGTCGATATGCCCGCCGACTCAGCGCCGACAGAATTTTGCGGGCGCAGGATTCTTCCTGTCCGGGAGATGCGGGCTTGCAAACAAAGATCTTCTGCCGGCTCGCGGATTCCCCGGGTCCTTCGATGTCGTATGGGCCGGCAATCGAGAGTTGGTTGAACGCGGGCGCATTTCCGACTTCAGCCACGTCGTACAGCTTCAGGCGGACACCGTCCAGCCGCAGATCAAGATGCGCAGTCGGGGGCGGCGCAGCCGGGCCGCCTCGTCCACCCCCACCGCGCGCGACCGTGAGAGTCGGGACGATCTCGGGAACGGCGCTCGAACGCATGAAGGTGAGTCCGACATGACGAACGCCTGCCTTGACAGGAACCTTCAGCTCGAGGACCTGGCCGACAGGGGCCGCTGTCTCGCCAAAGCCGACAGCGGGAGCCGGCATTTTGATCTTGAAAATGTAGTTCGCGTCAACCGGGAACGAGTACTGAAATGAAAGCCCTCCGGCGGAGTCAAAAGGAAGATCGTCTGCAATTCGCTCGTTGCGGGGAAGCTTCGGTCCGCCTTTGGATGTCGCTCGCACCTCTCGTGCCGGGGTAAAGACATCCACTTCGGGTTTCACATCGGTAGCGCCGACTGCCAGACGCGCAACTTTGCGGGCCTCGGTCATATAGCGCTCAATCAGGACCGGAGACAACGAGAGGACGTCGCCGATATTGTCAAAACCATATCCGCTGTCGTCTGTCGGCAGGGTTGCGCCCGGCTGGATATCCAGCGCCAACAAATCGCGGATTGCGTTACTGTACTCCGCGCGATTCAGACGATGGATAGTCGGGCGACCCGGATTCGGATGGGCGGCAGCCGCACGATCGAGTTCGGTTTCGAGATAGCTTGTGAATGATTTTCCGACTGCCGCCGGAGGCTTGGGTATCGGGGCGGGCGGCATCTGATTGGCGCTCACCTTGCGGAGCACCTTCTCCCAGATGCCGGCGTCCTCGCCGACCTTTGAGAGGTCCAGATTTTCGAGGGAGAGGCTGGCAGTCTTCAGCTTATTGTTATGACAGCCGACGCAGTACTGCTTGACGAAGGCTTGCTGAGCGGCAGGGCCAGTTGCGGGTTGCTGCTGGGCACTGGCTGCGGGAGCCGTTGCCGCAAGCAGCGCCGACAGGACCAAAATCGGAAACTGGAACTCGCGATTCAAAGTTTTACTCCCACCGTCAACAGGGCCGGTTTTGTCAGGATTCACCATATTACGCAATTCGTTCGGAGTCAACCGTTTACGCAGGGAAGCTCTGATGACAGCATCACTCTCCGGACCTGCTTTTCACAAGTACGGAACGGTAACAGCCTCCAACTTCCAGATTGCTCTTCCATTTCAATGGCTTAGCCGAGGGTATCATACGTTGATTTCCCACTTCTGAAATGGCGTGGCCGTAGACCATATCGGTTACACCCATCTTTGGTTCGGGCATTGTCTTGACGGGGCACACCGGGTGTAATAAGCTGCCGCGTGAGTTGAAGCGCCGACGCTATCTGAAATCCCTGGCCGCTTTCCTGGCCGGTTCCCCACTGATTCGAGCTCAGCAGGATCCCTTCCGCGACCACAGCCGCGTGCCCGCTATCGGCGAACTGGCGGACGCTTTCGGGTTTGAGGCGGTTGCGTATGCCAAACAGCCTCGCGCGGCATACGACTATCCGGCCTATGGAGCTGAAACAGAATTCACGCTGCGCAGGAACCGCGAAGCATTTGAGTGGGTCGAACTGGTTCCGAACCGAATCGTACAGACAGGAACGATCCAGACCGCTACGGAGCTTTTCGGCACGAAAATGGCTTTTCCGATCCTGGTCTCCCCTACCGCGGGGCACGGCCAACTGCATCCGGAAGGAGAGATGGCGACCCACCGGGGAGCGGCGGCAGCTTCCAATACAACGATGATCGTCAGTAACAACTCGAGCTTCCCGTTCGAGAAGGTTGCGGCGGCTGCGGAGAGCCCGCTATGGGTACAACTCTATCCAAAGCAGTCGCTGGATGTGGATCGCGAGTATCTGGAAAAGGCGCAGGCGGCTGGAGCCAGGGCACTGGTCGTAACCATCGACCAGCAGGCTTCAGTTTACGAACGGGCGCTGCACGATCGGAATCTGAATGCCACCTCCCGGCGATTCGGCATTCCGCCCAGGTCGGCAAATTCCTACCGTCTCCCCGAATCCCGATTGTGGTACGAGTGGAAATTCTTCGATCAGATCCGGCCGTTCGTCAAAGTGCCGATTCTGGCGAAAGGAATTCTGACGGCCGAAGATGCGAAGATCTGCATCGAGCGCGGGCTGGATGGAGTGTACGTATCGAATCACGGCGGCCGGTCGCTTGATTACGGGCCCTCCACGCTGGAGGTTCTCCCGGAAATCGTGGACGCAGTCGGAGGGAAGGCGCTCATCCTTCTTGACAGCGGCGTTCGCCGGGGGACTGACATCCTGAAGGCGCTGGCGCTCGGAGCAAATGCAGTTTGCCTCGGACGCGTTCCACTCTGGGGACTTGGATCGTTCGGCGCCGCAGGCGTCCAGCGCGTTCTCGAGATTTTGCAGTCCGAACTGGTGCAGGCGATGCAGTTCACGGGGCGGCCGACGCTGGCTTCGGTCGACCGCAAACTGGCACTGAGCGACTTCCCGTAGGGACTACTTCGACCGGCCACTGCGCTCGATCCAGTGGCGGAACATCAGAGCGGAGTCGCTCGCTTCCTGTAGCGAAGACAACTCCTCGATCGTCCAGCGCATTTTCCGGCTCCAGTTCGGATATTCGGCCGTGGTTCCGGGGAGATTCTGCTGCTGTGTTTCGCGCGTGATGTCTTCCTGATTCACCAGCCAGAGCGCGGATCGCGTTCCCGCCAGGAAACCAGCGATCGCGTAATGCAGCTCCGGAGTCAACGCCGGAATCCGGCTCGCATTCCGTTCGTAGTGCTCCGGGAGCAGCCGGAGTCTGAACAAGGCATCGAGCAGATGCTG
>DASZUZ010000712.1:0-4850 GCA_035547415.1 Bryobacteraceae bacterium
GATTCCTGATAAATCGAACGGTTCTTCGCGAGTTGCGCCAGTTGCTCCTTGGAAATCGCAATCTCCAGGGTGTGCTCGAAAGTGGTCACCGGACGCCGCGTCATCGTCGTGATACGGCCGAACATATTGACGGCCGATTTCTGGAACCCGTCCTTCGCCTGGAACTGCAGGTCCTTGTTGTCGAACTGCACTGTCAGATTCGCGAGAACCGAGGAGTCCGTCACGCGCACATAATCGACCCGAACCTGCATCGGCAGCACGTTGAACGTGATGCGGCTGTTGACAACGGCTTCCAGATCCTTGAACTTCACCTTCGGAGCCTGCTGCAGTTTTGCGAACTGTTCGAGACGCGTGAACTCATCCATGCTCGCCGGGGTTCCGCCCAACGGCATGCCGAGATGGGTGCCGTCCGTTCGCTGGAACCGCGCGGTCTTCGAACTCAGGCCCATCTGTTCCGCGAGCGTCAGACCCGCGCCGGGCACGTACAGCAGAGCGTCTTTCTCGGACGGATCCATGGTCATGCGGTACTCGCCCGTCATCGTCGGATCGACGAATTCGATGTTGACGTCGTTTCCGATGCCCTCGATATACCGATACCGCCAGTCTTCGAACGGATAGGTCGAAGTTTCTCCTCCGCCTTCCGCTGCGGGACGCTCATAAGTTCCGCCCGACGGATGCGAATCGATCTCATCCGGAGGGCCGAACGTGATGTAAATGCGGCCGCGATCGGTCTTCCAGCCGGGGATACCGGACGCGTAGTGCTCATTGGCGTAAGCGATACGCCGGTAATGCTCTTCCTTGAACTCGTTCTCGACCGTGTCCGGGGTCGGATCGCGCCGCAGCCAGAACTGTTCGACGAACTGCTCCCGCTCCTCGTCGGTATTGAACTGCTTGAACGCCTTCCGCTCTTCGTCCGTGATGATGTACGAGACATCCTCGTTCAGCCACTTTTTCCAGGGCGTCTCGAGTTCTTTCCGGAGAGCGGCTTCCTTGCGTTTACGCTGCTTCTCGGTCAGCGGCTTTGCAACCGTCTCGCGCTTCTGATCCGATTTCGCGGACTTCTTGTTTTTCGAAGTGTCCGATTTGGAATTATCCTGCTGGGCGATGGAAGGCGCTACGACAAGAAGCAGAGTCAGGCCGATTGACGAGACCCAAAGACCCTTTGCTCTCATAAATTGTGTCCTCGGGAAGAGATAAGCACTTTCTAGTTTAGCTCAGACGCGGGGTGTTTCAAACCGGTTTCCTGCTCCGGTTCACTTCTGTTTTTCCGCGAGTCGCGGCCCGGTTAGACCGTCCGCAGGCGGGCGCGGCCATACGCCGTGTTGCGGTAAAGCGCCAGATCGACCGACCACGCGCCGGACCCGAGCAGCAGAATCGCCGCGCAAATCGCCAGGACCAGAAGGTGGTACTCGAAGCCTTCCCCCTTCTGATTGCCCGCCCAGTTCATGAAAAAGCCGTTCGGAAGATGCACCATGACGACAGCCACAAGCATATCCGCAGCGATTCCGAAGGCGGCGATGCGCCCCAGAAAGCCCAGGATCAGGCCGATTCCCCCGAAAAACTCCGCCGCGATCGCCAGAAACGCGAATACCGGCGGAATATGCATCTGGTTTTGGAAGAACCCCATGGTTCCGGAGAAGCCGGCCCCGCCGAACCAGCCCAACATCTTCTGTGCTCCGTGCGCGAAGAACACAATGCCGAGCGCCAGCCGCAAAATGGCCGGCGCGAGTTCGTTGCTCGTCTTCAGAATCCACTGAAACATCGGCGCTCCTTCCGAATCCGGCTTCGGGAATCAGTTCAGGCCGGAAGGCTTTTGCAGCGGCTCCCCGGCCGGAACCGGCCGCCCGAAATCGGGCATCCCGTCCGATTTCCAGGTAAATGGCTGCATCCGCGGCGACCGGTGGCCGCCGCAGCCCTGATTGGGCTCGGGATTCGCATGATAGATGATCCAGTCCTGTTTCCCGTCCGGCGACTGAAAAAATCCGTTGTGACCGGTTCCGAACGCATGCGCCTCCGGAGAAGAAGTAAACACGGGCTCGGCCAGTTTGCGCCAGGAAGACGCCTTCATCGGATCGCTCTTCGCGGACGCGACCATCAGCCCGAGTTCGTAATTGTTGGTCCAGCACCCGCTCGCCGAATAAGTCAGGAAAATCCGACCGGCATGCTTCAGGATCTCCGGACCCTCATTGACGTTCACGTGCCGCGGGCCCGGCAGGTCCCCGACCTTCTCCCACGGGTACTGCGGCGCCGACAAACGCACCCTCTGCCCGGCAACCGTCCAGGGATTCTTCAGGCGCGCAATATAGATATCCTGCTCGCCGTCTTTATCGTCCGGCCAGCCCGACCAGACCATATACTCCGTCCCGGCGTTCTCAAACACGGTGGCGTCGATCGCCCATTTGTCGGTCGCGTCGGAAACTTTCCCCTTCAGCGTCCATTCCCCCTCCAGGGGATCCTCGGACGGATTCTCGACAACCCAGATCCGGTGCGAATCGTTTTTTCCGGCATCCGCCGCGAAGTAGATGTACCACCGGTCGCCGATCCGGTGCAGCTCCGGAGCCCAGATGTCATGCGAATCGGGGCCGGACTGCGGAGGCGTCCAGACCACCTTCTTCTCGGCGTCTTTCAGATCCGTAATGTCACGCGTTTTCCACAGCGTCAGATTTCTGCCTGTCGTATTCGTGTAGTAATAAAACCCGCCTCGGGAGGTCACCCAGGGATCGGCGCCCGACGGCAGCAGCGGATTCGTGAACGTCGCCGCGAACGCGAGCACAGCCCCGGCGATACCGGAGAAAATCAGTCTGTTTTGTACTTTCATTCCAGAGTTGACAACCTGCCGATGACAGGCGTAGTTTGAAGGTATCACTGAAGAAGGAGGTGGTCCAGAAAGAATGAGTTCAAGTAGTAGACCGCGCGAGGTGGCCGACTGCTGAGTCGACCGTTCAAAAGCTGCCGATCTCCGCTGTCAGTGGCGGGATCAAGTTCCTGTGGACCGGTCGCTTCGTCGCGTACGTAGTAACTGCCTCAGGTTTAGGCTACCAACCCCCGTGTGCCTTCCGGCTCACGGGGGTTTCGTCATTTCAGCCTGCTCGTGCTAATATAAGGATTCCCGAGGAAAGAATGAAAGCTGGTATTCACCCTGCCTATAACGAGGTGAACGTGATCTGCGCGTGTGGACATACGTTCAAGACCCATTCCACTCACAAAGGCGACATCCGAGTCGAAATCTGCTCAAGCTGCCATCCCTTTTTCACTGGTAAGCAGAAGCTCGTCGACACCGCCGGCCGCGTTGACCGTTTCGAGAAGAAATACGCGAAACAACGCGCCGCCAAGACCGAAAAGCTGGCGGCGAAGTAGTCCGTCCGCGCGAGTTTTGAATTCCATGCTATGCCGGGCGCAAACCCGGCATAGCGAATAATCTTTTATCGGCAGTTAGTATCCGCGCTGGCCCGGACTCAGGTTCGGATCGGCTGGCGCGAGCGTGTCCTCTTCGCCCTCATATCCCCGCCGAATTCGCTCCCGGTAAACATCCCAGGGGCCCGAACCCGTTGCTTCCCAGTTGCTTCGCAGATTCGACTCTACGTCGGTCCAGCCTTTGCCGTAATAATTCGGGTCTGAAGCCCATCGATTACCGAAAATATACGCCGGATCCGATGACAGATGCACCGGTCCGCTCAGCTTCGGGAAACGTTCGGACGCAGCCGGAGAAATCGTGCTCTCGTCCGGAATCGGATCGTCTTTGAGGGCCACGCGCCGAGGCTCCTGCGCGGTTGTCGTCGCCGGACGCTCGTATGGAAACGAGACGACACGCGGCGCGGACTCGACGCTAATGGCTTTGCTCTTCGCCCGTGGCTTCACGCGCTCCATGGGAGGCGGCTCGTGAGCCCGGATCGAGGAGTCCGATGGATTCGGATGCGTCCAGCCACTCGCCCGCCATTGCTCCGCGTCCGCGCGCACATCCCGCGCGCCGTGTTCTTCCATGATGCGCCGGACTTCGGTCTCCATCGGATCGGTCACGTGAGCGGACACGAAGATGTGCCCGCGCCGGACAGCTTCTTCATAGAGCCCCGCCTCGTCATGAGAAATCCCCATGTTTTTGAACACGCCGACCAGGCCGCCCGCCGCGGCGCCGATACCCATACCCGTAAACACCGTCGCCATCGCGCCACCGGCAATAATCGGGCCCACGCCGGGGATGGCCAGCGCCGCGAGTCCGGCCAGAATCCCGACTCCGCCGCCGAACGACGCGCCTGACGCGGCCGCGGCGCCCGTTGTCGTCGATTCACGCTTGACCTCTTTCATGTATTCGTCATGCCGGTTCGCTTCGTTTCCGGCAATGATATTGATGTCTTCGCGAGGAATGCCGAGGTTCTCGAGGTGACGAGCAACATGCTCCGCTTCGGACATGGACGAGAGTACTGCTGCCACTGTTTTCATAAAGTATGCCCTCCGTCCTTCCGGGTTGCACAATCGCTGCCAGAGGTGGCGGCGATACATCATCGCTAAATTGGTAGTTGGCACGTATTCTTGCAATCGAGAGTTCCTGCGATGAAACCGCGGCCGCGATCATCGAAGACGAAACTCGCGTACTCGCGTCCGTCGTGGCCAGTCAGTTGTCGGTCCACGCGAAGTACGGTGGCGTGGTTCCGGAGTTAGCTTCCCGCGAGCATCTGCGCGCCATCGTGCCGGTCGTCCGCGAGGCGCTGGACCGCGCCGGTCTGGATTGGCCTGACCTCGATGCAGTCGCCGCCACGTATGGCCCCGGTCTTGCCGGCGCGCTTCTGGTCGGCCTGACCTACGCGAAGGCCATCGCCTTTGCGACCGGCCTCCCGCTCATCACGGTGAACCAT